>NZ_FNUB01000004.1:37500-337500 GCF_900105985.1 Tenacibaculum sp. MAR_2010_89
TTAATAATACATGTACTCGTTGAATTAACCTTACTAATTCTTTTAACTAATTTATCTACATCCACAAGTTTCACGTCTTTTTCTTTATCCATTTGAAGAGAATAATTTAATATTCCATTAATCAGTAAATCCATTTGATCAACTTGTTCTTGTAATGTGATTAAGTTTTCAGACACTTCTTGTGTTTTATCTTCATCGGATCTATCGGATTCAATAACCCAACTTGCTAAGGTATGTATATTACGCAGTGGTCTTTTTAAATCGTGAGATACCACATAAGCAAACTCTTCTAAATCTTTATTTCGTTCATATAGTTCTTTAGCTCTGTTTTCTAAATCTAAAGTACGCTGCTTTATTTTATCTTCTAGATTTTGATTTACTTCTAACAAGCCTTGACGATATCTAATAAAACCATTGAGTATAATAAATGAATATATGAATATGGTAGTTGTTGATATTAAAATAGCGCCTTCTGTTACAATATCTATATCAGATGTTAACACTCTGTATCCCATATGTAAAAGCTGAGATGCACTAAAGACCAATATCAACCCTCTATTGTTAAGCATTAATATAGCCCCAAACATTACCACATAAGTTCCTAATAAATAATCTAACGAAAAATTATTAAGTGCAACTGTATAGGTTAGATAATGTTGAAATATAAAAAGTGCGAAAAAAACATATAAACCATAATAATTAATTACTATTCTTTTTTTTGTTAATGGAGCTAAGCCGACCATAAAAAATACAACTCCTAAAATCTCTCTCATATAAGGGATTTCTTGAGCTTTTAAATTATAGTGAAATATTAAAACAGAATATAAGTACAAGCCTGGTGCTACTAAACACAAAACCAAACTACTATTTTTGATTTCGAAAGGTTCTAGCTTACCTGTTTTTTTTAAAAAGTCTAGCATAGCAACTATCATTAACTAATATTAATTGGATTTTAAAGATAAGTATTTCATTTTAAAAGCAATTTTTACTATAAAAAAACAAATTAAAAAGGTATTTTTCCCAAACTGTATTTTTAAGTTTTCAAATTTCATAAAACCTTTTTGTTTTGAAATAATTGAAATAATTGGAATAAAAAAATATTAAAATGAAACCTGATAATTTAGAGTATTATTTTTAAAAATATAATAGCAGACTAAAAAGGACTTTTGTTGAAATTAAAAGTATGTAATTACTATTTCACCACTATGTTTCCCTGAGATATTTACAACAAATAGAATTAATACAATGGAAGAAAAAGAAAAACCAAGACTTTCAAGATTAACTGCTATCCTTACTCAACTTCAATCGAAAAGGATTATTACAGCTAGACAACTTGCTGAAAAACATGCTGTAAGTTTAAGAACTATTTATAGAGATATTAGAACACTTGAAAAATCAGGAATTCCTATTGTTACTGAAGAAGGAAAAGGCTATTCAATTATGGAAGGGTATCACCTCCCTCCTGTAATATTTTCAGAAGATGAAGCAAATGCTTTAATTACATTAGAACAACTGGCTATAAAAAATAAAGACCAATCATTAGTTGATAATATTACCAGTTCATTAGAAAAAATAAAAGCTATTTTACGTTATTCTCAAAAAGGAAATGCTGACTTATTAGCTGATAGAATTTATTTTAGTGGTAATAACAGTGAAGAAAAAACGAGTAATAATCTAATGCAAATTCAATCAGCTATTACTCAATATAAGATAGTATCAATACATTATATTACACCAGAAAAGAAACAAAGCACTCGGAGTATTGAGCCTTTTGCTATTTATAGTATTCGTGGAAACTTTTTATTAATTGCCTTTTGTAGGTTACGAAATGATTTTAGACATTTTAGAATAGATTCTATTGAAAAAATAAGAACTGAAAAGCAATATTTCACACCTCACAAGATGACTATAAAAGAGTATTTTGAAAAATATATAAAAAACCAATAGTACCCTTGACATATCTTTGTCACTACCCTAATTTAAATTTGCGGATATATAAATTAAAATATCTAAAGATGGAAATTATCAGAATTATAGTATTATCATTATCAGCTTTCTTACTGGCATTTGTTGGAGTAGCAAGGTTAACAAATCCAATACAAACATTTTTAAAAAACTCAGGAATTGCACTTAAAAACGATGCTAGTTTATTAAATGAAATGAGAGGAATTTCTGCAGTTATGCTTTGCGCCGGACTTATTATTTCACTTGGAATATTTATTGATAAATTAACTTTTAACTCACACTTAGTTGCTTCATTAATTTTTTTAGGTTTTGCTATTGGGAGATTAATTAGCTTAAAAGCGGATGGCAAACCAAGTATACAAATTACTCAAGGAATTGTATTTGAAGTTGTATTTGGCTTAGCAAATTTATTTTATTTAATTAATGCCTAATTTTATTATAAGGTAATACTTAAAATAAACACAACTTATAAACAATAGCAGCTTGGTTTTAAACTAAGTTGCTATTTTCATTTTAAAACAATTTGGTTTTTATCATAGCTAAGAGTAAAGGTACTATTTTTCTATATTTACCAATAATTCCATTTATTCGGAATTACAACAGAATAAATAAAATTTTATTCTCTATAAAGTTGTTAGTAACATCAAAATTTAAAATAATTGAAAAAAGAAAAAGTAATAGAAAAGCTAAAAAAACATTGTGCTGAAAAACTCTATGTTCATTTAACAAGAAGACTGGTTGACTCAGTCTTATGAACGTATCACTAATAAAAAAGGTATAAATATTGAATTACATGAGAAATTTGATATTCTTACTCCGTCAAAACTTATCCCTCCATTAAAAACAGAATAAACAATAATGATTAATGGTCAAGACATTAAAAAATTAGAAGATCTAAGTGAGTAATTTTCTACTTGGATATTTAAATATCATTCAGAAAACTTTGCAAAACCACTATTTTTAATTTGGTATAGAGATAATGATTTCAATAAAACTGAGAAAATTTTAACTTATAAAAATGGTAGTTTTTTCACAGCTACTTCTTTAATAGAATTAAAAGAAAAACTATATACTGAACGAAATGAACTTATAGCTCCTAATCATATTCATTTATGGTTAACAGCTATTAAAGAAATAAAAGCGGTTGAATCTATAAATTACAACCTAGCTTCAGTAATTACTGATTTAGAAAAAGGTATTTTAGAAGAAAAAACAATTGAAGGCTTTGCGGAATTCATTAATTTATTTGATGACTTTATACATCAAGATAAAAAAAACAATCATCTTCAAATATATATTGATAATGGATTGATAAGAGAAGCTTGGGAGTATTACTATGAATTTATTTTTTGGCCAAGATTTAATGATCAAGAAAAATATGATAGTTGGGATCGTCCAAAATTAGAGATTAACATTCCAAAATTAGTTGAAGAATTTAAAAATGTTATCTTGAAGTTTGAAGAAAGCATAAAAGTTACTATCTAAACTATCATCCTAAATAAAATCAAAAATATGTGTAGATATGGAATGACAATCTATAAATCTCATTATGCGTGTTTTCAATGTAGAAAAACATTCAAAAGAAGATTAGAGAAAGATATTTATGATGGTTATAATAAATACAGAGAACAAAACCCTGCTAAATGTCCTGAATGTGGAGATCTTATGGCTAATATGGGGCTAGATTTTGAGTCTCCTAAGAAAAAAGATATTAAATCTTGGGAGCATATGGCTACGCTTTATGAAGTTGGAATTACTTTTCACTCCTGTGGCTGCAGTGGACCAGGTTATATTCCATCGAACTCTAATGATCTACTTCGTTACTTTTCAAAAATAAAAGCAGATTATATTGAGCACCAACGATTTTGGGCACGACGAAAATCGGATCCAGAAAGCCAAAGCGAAATAGCAAAAGACAGGCATTATAATTGGGAGTATTTTCAGAAAATTCCTAATGAGATGAAAACTGGCACTGATAAAAAACCGAAATTTAATGCCACGGAAGCACAAAAATATTGGCATCAAAAAATAGTAGAAATTGAATCAAAAATTGAGAAAGTAACCAATGACACTTTAAAAAATTGAAAAACATACGTTTTTATTTAATTTTACTTACCCCCCCTTACCATAAATTTGACATTTAACAAAAAATGATAGAACTAGAATATTATTTAGTAGATGTTTTCACATCAATAAAATATGGAGGTAATCAGCTTGCCGTTTTCATTGATTTTGAAAATAACGTTTCTACTAAAAACATGTTAAACATAGCAAAGGAGCTTAATTTTCCTGAAATAACGTTCATTAAAAAAAATAATAACAACCAATCTTTTGATGTTCGAATTTTCACTCCTGAATATGAAGTTCCTTTTGCAGGACATCCATCATTGGGAACAGCCTTTATTATTTCAAAATACGTATTACCAACACCAAAAGAACGAATATCGCTAAATTTAAAATATGCTAATATTAGTATTGATTTAACTACACCCAAAGACGTTGAGCGTAGTCATTTTATCATGAAACAAGCAAAGCCAGAGTTTATAGCAACCTTTAATTATCAAGAAATTGTTACCGGACTTGGAATAAATATAACTGCATTAAATACTAAAAAACCAATAGAAGAAATAAGCACGGGGTTACCCTATATAATCATTCCTATTATCAATTTAGCAGAAATTAATCAACTAAAATTGGATTCAAAAAAAGTTATCGAGTTTTTACGTTTACATAAAAAATACAAAACCAACAGTTCAACTGGACTAACAACTTCTTTATTTTTTGTAACTGATGAAACTTTTGAAAAAACAAACAGTTTTAATACTAGAATGTTTTGTATTGAAAACGAAAACCTGCTAGAAGATGCCGCTACAGGAAGTGCAAATGGTTGTTTTCTTTCGTATCTGTTAAAAAATGAATCTTCAGAAATATCAGCTATCGTAGAACAAGGGTTCCAAATGGGAAGAAAATCATATATACATTTAAACGGGGAATGCACCAGTGATACCTACAGTATAAAAATTGGTGGTCAGGTTATTGAATTAAGTAAAGGTATATGGAATGTTTAAGTTAATTAATATTATTATTCAAATAAAAAGTTTTTCATATATTGGTAAATGTACATTATCCCAACAAACATTTTTGGGTTTCTGAAGGTATTGCTACTTTAGTAAGTGGTAGCCGAGGTAGAGCATTAAAATGGTATATACAACGTACCAACTTATATTAAAAAAAGCATCCTGAAATTGACTAAACAATATGCTACAATTAAAAAACGTAAATACTACAACTTCTTAGCACTATGTATTGGATGGACTTATTGCTAAAAAACATTAGGTAAAGGAGGCTGGTCTTTTGCCTAAAAATTTTATGAAAAGTGGAAAAACCAACACTAACTATTATACAGCTATTAAAAAGTTTCTTGGTATAAAAAAGGACGCTTTAAATAGTTATATGCGAGAACAATTAGAACTTGAATCTACAAAATAGGTTACAGCCATTTTTTTATTTTTACTAGTTGCAAAAAGCAATTATATTTCTTAGGTTTGAAACACAAAAAATTGTACGGATACAAAATTGCTATATCTACACTTTTTTAGGCTGTATTTTTACTAAAAACAAAGAACTACGGTTACCCATTAAGTTATCTTAGTACTTCTTTATATATTTACCTAAAGTTCCTTTTATCCGGAACTATAAACCAATAAACGAGAACTTTGTTCTCTATATAACGAGTTGGGCTCCATAAATGAAAACACTGTTGAATAAAGATTTTAAACAAAAAACCATTAATACTCTTAGAAAAAGAGCTGGTGAAATGTGTTCTATTTGTAAACGCCTGACTTCTATACCTCATACGAATCCAGATAAGTTTATTAACCTTGGAGAGGCCGCACATATTAATGGGCAAAATGATGCTCCAAACAAAAGATACGATTCATCCCTTACAAATGAATTTTTGTCTAGTGTTGCAAACGGAATTTGGCTATGCAGGGAATGTCATAAAAAAATCGATTCTGACGATAAGCATTATACTGTTAAATTTTTAAATGGTTTAAAGGAGCAACATGAATCGGACTTATTTTCTGGTAAACTTAATTACACCAAATTTACTGAATATCAAAAACTCGAATTTGAAATATACTATTTAAAGGATGAGTTAAGCAAAATGAATAATTCTGAACTTGCCATAGAATTAAAAAATGCAGAGAAAGAAAAACAACAATTCAAAGAAAAAATAGAGGATATAGAACGGTCATTATTAACCACGAATAAATCTCTTGATGAAGCTAAAAAATGCTTTTTTGAAAAAAAACGATTTAGAAGCAACTTTGAACATTATCAATGAAAATAATTCATTAGTAGAAGAAAAGGTTATTTCTCAAAAAAGGTTATTAATAGCCCAAGTAAAAGAGGCGCAAGGAAAAATTGTTGAAGCTAAAATAAACTACAAAAAGTCTATTGAGATTTATGGCTATTTAGAAAATCTATTTTATTTTGGTAAATTTCTATATATCAATGGTCATTATACTGAAGCCATTAAAACATTTAAACGAATTGTTGGCCCAGAAAATGACCAATCAGTTAAAGAAACAAAACTTGACTATTCAACAATTCATATTCTAAATAGAACTTGCTTATTTCTTGCTCAAATATTCCAGTCTTTCAAAGACCTCAAAAGTGCTACACAGTATATTAATAACTCATTAGAATTTCAAAAATACTTAATCCAAAAGAATCCAAAAGAGATAGATTACCACATTAACACACTATCTATACAGGCAAGTTTACTTATCGAAAATGGACAACACAAAGATGCTCTGAAATTTAACAACAAAGCTTTAGAGTTAACAGACTTAATTTTTGAGCCAAATTCTTATGAAAGAGCATCGTGTTTAGCTAATTTGGGAATCAACTACTACAACTTAAAAGATGGTGTTAATTCAAAAAAAAATCTCGATGAAGCCTTGAATATTTTAGAAAGCAAGCAAAATCATAATGAAAAAAGTAAAAGTACTTTAGCAAAACTATATTCTTGGCTATCCAGATTGACAGCGGACAAATCTTATTGTAAAAAAGCTTTAAACCTCTATTCAGAATTATCTTTACAAAATCCAAACAAGTATCTACGAGAAAAAATTATTTCTCAAATTGATTATGCCGGATCAATAGATAAATTAGAACAAAAAGAAAAATTATACGAAAACATATTAAAGCAAGAAGAAGAACTAATAAAATTTGACAAAAACATATATGAGCCTTTAATAGCTAATGTATACAGGATTTATGTTATGGATTTAATAAGTAATAATAAATTGGATAAAGCCCTTTTGAAAATTACTAAGTCTGTACAATTATTAATTAAAATTACTGACATTAATGAAAACTATCTTAAAGATTTAATAATCGCACTTAATATAAAAATTGATCTATTACTTCACGACAAAATCAAAAACTTAAAGGAATTAGAAAATGATATCAATCTATTCAAAAGTATAATGAAAAAAGAAATGAATGAATCTAAAGAGTTCATGGATGTATTTGAACAAAGACTAATATACTGTGAAGAAAAAATAAAAACGTAGCCCAACAAAACCTATAAAGCATACCCTACGGGATACGCTTCATAGCCGGGGCGTTACCTTTCATTATTTATGAAAAATTGAAAGTTCACTAATTAAACACAAAAAAGTAATCATTTTATTGAATGTTTAAATTAAAAAGTTTTTAACCTTTACAAAATATAATTTGCGCTCTAATTAAAACGTTTAAATAAAATACCTATGAAAGTAACAATAACATTATTCTTATCCACAATCTTACTCTTTTCTTGTACAAAAACAAAGAAAACCAACTATTCTGAGTTCAATAAAGCATATACTAATTTCATAGAATTAGTTACAAATGAATACGGAGCGAAGTATGGAATGGCTATATCGGTCGTAAAAGACGACCGTATCATATTTGAGAAATATCTCGGAATGGCTGATGTAGATAAAAACATAAAGGTTAGCAAAAACACCCTCTTTTACATCGCTTCAATCACCAAATCTTTTACTGCAATGGCTGCCTTACGTCTTGAAGCTAAAGGAAAACTCGATTTTGATAAATCATTAGCCGAATTATTACCTGAAATTAATTTTGCTCCAGACCTTAAAGCTGATAGTATTAAAATTGAACACTTAATTACACATACATCTGGAATAGAAAATAACCCATTAAGGAATTTAAAAGCTTATTCAGGCTCATATGACAAAAATAATTTACAAACTATATTGGAGAAATTCACTGTAGTTAACGAAGATGCTCCTTTTGGTAAATTTGAATATACCAATACAGGATACATCATCTTAGGAATGATTATGGAAAAAGAATTGGGGGTTGATTGGAAATCTTTAGTTCAGCAGGAAGTATTGCAACCCTTAAAAATGAAGCATACAAGTACCCAAATGTCTAAGGCTATTGAGCAAGGTTTGGAAATTGCAAAACCACATACACAGAATAATGATGAAAATAAATTAGTCCGTCTTTTTTTAGAAAAAAAAGACAATACAATGCATGCCGCTGGAGGTATACTATCAACTGCTAAAGATATGGCTAGATATATGGTCGTAGCATTAAACAATGGTAAAATCGATGGAGAACAAGTAATTGACTCAAATTTGGTTAAGAATAGCCAGTTAAAACATGCTAAGCAGAATAGAATGTGGTATGATCTTAAACGATTCGGTTATGGTTACGGTTGGAACATCGCGACAACTCCGTTAGGAGATACACTAGTACACCATTTTGGCAGTTTTACCGGAATGCATCCTCAATTCTCATTCGTACGAGAAACCGGAGTAGGTGTTGTTATAATGGCAAATGAAGGAAAAATTAGTTATGATCTTAATATGCTCCTTAGTGCGTATGTATTTGATTATTTCTCTAAACGAGAAAACCTCGATACTCACTATAAAGATAAACTAAAAGAGTATCACGAAAACTACACTAAAAAGAAAAAATCAGATACTGAATATATGATTAAATTGGCGAAAAGAACTTGGAAACTTGAACTGCCTTTTTCTTTATATGCTGGAACCTATACAAGTGATTTATTTGGTACACTACTAGTAAAAGAAGTTGAAGAAAATAAATTGATAGTTACAATTGGAAACCTTAAATCTGATATAGCAACACCACACAGAACTAATGCTATTAGAGTTGTTATGGGTGAGGAAGGTTCAGTAGTCCAATTTGTAGTAAACGATGGTAAGGTAGAAAAAGCTATCTGGAAAGGACTAACATTTACCAAAATGACACATTAAAAACAACGAAAAGGTAACATCGTATAAAATTAATTGCTAGGTAAACCTAATTACGAAAATCCTCGCGGATTTTCTTTGTCAGTATTTATTTACTAAATTAGTTGATTAAACCACGTAACAAACCATATACAAACACGTTACCACACATTATGACCCGTCCTGAAATAAGGCTACATAATTTTAAACATTATGTATAGAAATGACAAAGTCATTAGACGTTACAGTGAACCTTTCAAATTAAAAATTTTAGCCGAACTTACAATCGGAAAACACACAAAGAGCCAACTTTGTAAACTCTACTCCATTGCACCTACAACTGTAAACGAATGGATTAAAAAATACAATCGTAAAGACTTAATGAACACCAGAGTAAAAGTGGAAACTAAAGACGAAATATCTAGAATCAAAGCACTTCAAAAAGAGATTGAACAGCTTAAAAAACTACTACTTAAAAAGGATCTCGATGCTATGGTATTGGATTCTTACCTTGAAGTAGCAGCTGAAGACCTTGGGTACAAATCAGTTAATGAACTAAAAAAAAAGCTAAGTATAAAGCCTTAATTAAAGCTAAAGAAAAAGCTAAGAGATTTGCTTCTTTAACTACTATAACACATTGTTTTGGGCTTAAACGTGATGCGTATTACAAATACAAATCTAGAGCTGATAAACGTTTAGAACTCGAGAAACAGATTATAAAAATAGTTAGAAAAAGACGCAAATCTCTTCCTAGAGAAGGCGTACGTAAACTTGTAAAATCATTAGATGTAGATTTTAATAAAGGGAATATTAAAGTTGGTAGAGACACTTTATTTAATGTCCTTAGAAAACATCAAATGCTAACACTAAGAAAGAAAACTAGTGCCAGAACAACCAACTCTTATCATCGTTTTTATAAGTACAATAACCTAATAAAGAATATGAAAGTTACTAAATCTAATCAAGTTTGGGTCTCAGATATAACATACATTAGAACCCTAAAAGGTTTTTGTTACCTAGCCTTAATAACTGACATGCATTCTAGGAAAATAGTTGGGTATGATCTTAGCGATAGTCTTGAACTAAAAGGATGTGTAAGAGCACTAAACAAGGCCATTTACCAAGCTAAAAATATTAAACAACTTATTCATCATTCAGACAGAGGTATACAATATTGCAGTAATGTATACACGCAAATATTAAAAAGAAAAAAGATAGATATTAGTATGACTCAAGAAAATC
This sequence comes from Tenacibaculum sp. MAR_2010_89, assembly GCF_900105985.1. Taxonomy (NCBI): domain Bacteria; kingdom Pseudomonadati; phylum Bacteroidota; class Flavobacteriia; order Flavobacteriales; family Flavobacteriaceae; genus Tenacibaculum; species Tenacibaculum sp. MAR_2010_89. The sequence continues at coordinate 47,991 of NZ_FNUB01000004.1, forward strand.
ATTGTTATGAAAATGCCATGGCAGAACGTGTAAATGGGATACTAAAAGATGAGTTTTATCTCGATCAAACCTTTGATAACGTAGCACAAGCAAAGAGAGCTACAAAAAATGCAATTAATTTATACAACGAAATAAGATTACACTTATCTTTAGACTATAAAACACCTAATATGGTATACAAATTATCAGCGTAAATTCAATTTTAACCTGTAGCCATATTTCAGGACGAGACATAAGAAATGACTAAGAAAAATAATAAATACACAAAGGTTTTATTCCGATACCACAGCAATGTTTTAGATGAAACGACTGTTGAGACTATGTGGGCGATAAAAGTTGACGAGAAAAACGGAATTTATAAGTTGGATAGTATTCCCTTTTATGGCCCCCAAATTGCAACAGATGATGAATTTTTTGCTGAGTATGATGAGTTAGAACAGATGCTAACTTACAGGAAAACAACCAAGTTTTCAGGGAATTCAATTGTATTGATTTCGATTATAAAAGAGGGAATTGATAAGGAGATAATTCGTGAGGAATTCAAATCAATGAACTGTACTTCTGAAGGACTTAATGATAGATACTTTTCTATGGAAATATTAGCATCTTCTAATTATCTGAAAATTAAAACCAAATTAGAGGAATATGAAAATCAAGGTATATTTGAATATGCTGAACCTTGTCTGTCTGATAAACACAGAAATGAAATAAATAACTAAGCACAACAAAACCTAAACTGCATTAAAACGCAGCTTAGCCAAACCGTTAGGCACAAGCTGAAAAAACCAATGGCTGAATATCAAAATCCGTTCTCGGACAAAAAACATTATCACGAACACGCTGAATGGATTGAGGACCATTTAAGTAAATTCTTTGATGATAACTTGGTTTCCGTATTTCACGAAATCCCAACATTGGATTTACATCTTGATGTTTATTTAATAAAACCTGAAAATTCATCATTTAATATACTTCTAACTTCTGGAATGAGTATGTTAAAAATGAATGTCGATGAACAAGCAGAAAATCCAAAAAATTTGGAGTTTGCCGAATTAATGATGCTAATTCCGAAAAGTATTGAATTCGGACAAGTTTACTCTGGGAAGAATAAAAATGATTGGATTATTTCAATTCTTAAAAGAACAGCCAAATTCGCACATTTTTACGACACTTGGATAGGAATTGGACACACAATACAGGCAGAAGAAGATTTGACACCTTATGGTAATGATACCGATTATGTTGGTGCATTAATTCTTCCTTCTGTTACTTTCGAAAAGGATTTTACTGAAATCAATAAAAACGGACGAAAAATAAATATTTATAACGTTCTTCCACTCTATAAAAACGAGATGGAGTTTAAAATAGAAAACGGATATAGTAAATTATTGGATTTACTAATAAAAGCGAACGGAAAGGAAGTCTTGGATTTGAATAGAAAAAATCTGATTTCTAAAAAATCGTTTTGGGATAAAATTAAAGGCAAGTGATTAACCGAAAAGAAAAGCCAGTGCCTAACAATGTATAAAAATAATGCTAAATTAGGTGCTTAATTAAAGGTTAGTGCAATTTTGTTACGTCTGATTTTCCTACGGAAAATCCTCGCACACAAAACCGCACTATTCTTATACTAGACCGTTACCAGCAATAAAAACTAACTCACAAATGATAAACTTTTTCAACCGAACAAAATCAAATATAAATTCAATTGTAATTCCTGATTTTGGGTGGAAAAAACAAAAAGCAGACAAAAGTATAATTCAATGGATTAACGCTGAACAAACAATCGCTTTATCCTTAAATTATTTTGACTTAAAACCTGACTTACCTTCATTAAAAAAGATTGACGTAGTTAGAGCTTTTTACAGAGGTCAGATTTCTCAAGCAAATGGAGGATTAATTCAAGTTGACTATTCTGATATAAAACATCAAGCTATCAAAACAATATTTAAAATACCTCAAGAGCCTTCTGGTATGGTTTACTTAGCTTCATTAACAATTCCTTTTAAAAACTGTAGTTATGTTATAAAAATACAAGCACCTGAAATAGGAATGACTGGAATAAGAGATTCTATTATAGCTGACAAATTAATGCAAGAGGGAAAAATAGATATTGGAGAGAATGGATATAAAAACTGGTTTTCTGATCCATATGATAGTAATTATAGTGGTGGAACTTTGATGAATAAATCTGAAGACCCTATTTATGATTTAGATTTTGAAAACCACCCTTTAACACAAGCACGCAAATTGATGTCTCAAATTGAAAAAGAGATTGAATTTAAACCTGAAATTGAAAAATTAAAACAGTTCATAAAATAACTGCAGGTAACACGGTATATAAAACATAGCTAATAAAGGCTAAACCGAAAGGTTTGTGTATATTTATGAAGCCCGCTAAATTTTTAATTTGGCTTTTAAAAAGAGAAAAATTAAAAACAAAATATAAAAATTCGGCTCTGTGTTTATCCGAAAAGTTAGTGTCTTTTTATACGCTACGTTTCATACACAAGACCGTTACCTGCAAGTATGACCCGTCCTGAAATACGACTACAGCCTAAAGTCTATCTTAACCTGTAACCGTATTTCAGGACTAGACAAAGTTCATTTCTTAAAATTATTTAATCACCTTCACAATACCTCTATCAATAATATCTAAAGCCGTTGTTATCTTCGACATCTCTTTAAATAGCTTACCATTTTTACCAGAATGATGGCTGTGTCCAATTGGTTCAAAAAAATAATTTTTTGAAGTTTTTATCTTATCTAAATAAACATCAATAGCATATACAATTGCGGGTTGGCCAACTCTTCCAGAACCACTATAAATACTATCATTTGGAAAACGATCTTTACTGTAATATTTATTCCAATTAAATGACTGATTGACTTCCATTAACACTCTAAATTTATTTAACTTTCCAATCTTTGCTTTTGAATTAATAATAAAATCATCTGTTGGTGTTGCTCCTGAAACAGCGTCTATATCATAAGATTTCCCTAACGGAATGTATAATCCGTCTGAAGCTCTAATCCCTCTTTTATGTGCCCAATACGGTAATGACTCTGGTCTACGAACAATTGCTGATTTCCAAATTCCATTTTCATTTTTCTGACCATTTACATATTTACTTGTAGCAATTGATTTAGGTACAAATAAACTTTCAATATAATTACCATCAATATCTTCAACCCAAACTACCATCATTGCGTAACGAAACGCATCACCTTTCTTTACATCAATTTCAACCGAAATATCATTAAGTTCTTTCTTTACAGTAATACTTTGCTTTCCATCCTCTAATGTTTCTTTTCCCTGTAAACTATTCCTGTACTCATTCCCAAAATCATATATTGTATTAAACCCTTTAATATTAAAAAATAATCCCATTAATAATATCCCAGTTACAAATAATAACCCTACAGAATGAGTATTTAAAAAGTTATTTTTTGAATTTATACTATACATTTTTAGGGATTTTATATTATTAATAATGTGAGAAATCACCCCTATCGAAAACAAAAAACCGAAAACTGTATGTATAGAGGCTATGGATTTGTTATAAGGTTTTATATACATCAAAACTCCAGTTACACCTAATACTAAAAACAATACAGCAATGCTGGTACTTATTAATTTTCTTAACTTCATATTCTAAAAATCAAATCTATAATTAACCTTAAATGCTATGCCCCAATTGGTTCTTGTAACCTGTTCATTAAAATTATCTGTCACTACAAAATAGATATATGACAATGGTTTATATTCCCATTGTAAACGACTATTAATGTTAAAGTTATTTCTCTGTGTGTTATACTGTACATAAGTTGTCCAATTTAAACGATTACTAAAAAACACTTCACCTGTAAATTGAGCCAAATGAAAGGTTTCTTTTCCTAGATTATAAAGATTAATATTGTTTAAAGAATAATTAATATTTAATTGTGCAAATGGTAAAAGTCTATAACCTATTTCGGAATTAAAACCACTTCTTTTTCCGTTAAAATATCCACCGTAAAAAACTTCGGTACCATAATATATATTTTTGTTACTTGAACGGTTATTGTAACCAATTTTAATATCGAAGATATTGTAAACATCTGGTTGTATAGGTTTTCCATTGTTTAGAATATCAAACCCATATTGAAGATTGAAGTAATTATGTGTTAAGTTGAAATATAAAGATGATAAGTTCTTCTTAAACCAAATCGAATTCCCAATTACTGTAGACATCTCGGTAAGCTTCCCCTCTCTATTCCAAAATGCATCATTTACTACTGATAAATAACGAAAACGGTCTATCGTTTTAGATTTTGTAGGATAGTACGTTTTCTGAAAAACAAAATACGAATCTAAATATGATTTTCTAATAACTTGATTGTTTATAGCATCGTAATTATAAAGTCTAGGTGTAAACCCCACATCTGTTATAAAATTTTTATCTACCGTTTTAAATGCTCCCTTGGCATATGTCTTTCTTGAATTATATTGTCCTTCAACATTGAAAAAACTATTATCAGATTCAATCTTATTACTTAAGCTCTTACCATAGTTTGTCTGTGCAGACCATAGCTTGTTATTTGATTTATAGTTTAAGTTTAAACCAAAAACACGGTTGTAATCATTTTTAAATTTGACTCCGTTAGTTTGCTGTCTATTAACCCAATAAGCAGTAGTAGTAAAGTCTCTTGATAATTTATGCCGACCAACCACAACCGCATAATTTTGCGCTTGATTTCCTCCAGTTTTTTTGGTTTGAGCACTTAAAATTCCGACACGTGTGTTTGGAGAAATATTTCCCGAAAGTTTTAATCCAAATTGCATATCTGTTGTAGCTCCAATTATTCGAGAATAAAACGGATTAACTCCAGAAGTTCCTAAATTATTAAACAAATCACTATTTTCTAAAAAAAAGTTTCGCCGCTCAGGAAAATTAATCGCAAAACGTGTTAAATTAACTACCTGTTGATCAACATCTACTTGCGAAAAATCAGGATTAATGCTAGTCTCTAACCTCAAAGAAGAAGTTATATTATATTGCGCATCAATACTTGGTTTAAAAGTAGACTCTTGTATGCTCTTAGTAACATCTTTTTCAAAATTATAAGTTACTGATGGTACTAACACAAATTTTGATGTATTTGTTTGAGGTAAATTTTGAATAATTACATCTTCTGTAAAGCGTAAATCAAACTGAAAAAAGTTGCGTGACATATCGGTATAAGTCATCCATTTATTAGTCTTAAAGTCTCTGTAAAAAAATTGAACACCCCAAGTATTGTTATTTATATCAAAATTTAAAGCTTTAAACGGAATTTCTATTTCGTATATTTTTTTAGTGCCCTTAATCCCGGTTTTCGAATACCAAACTGAGTTCCAACTTTCATTAAAACTGTAATCAGTTCCATTAAAATCTACCAAAGCATCTACTTGAGTATTTCCAGTGTTTAATGTGAAATAATAACCGTTATTTTCTTTGTTGAAGGGGTCTAATACTATTCCAAAAGCATCACTACTCACAACAGCATCGCCATGATTGTCGCGTTTTAATGTGCTAATTTTACTTTTTGATGTTGTATCATGATATACTACCCCTATGTATAGATTTGTCCCATCATGATACATTCTAACTTCAGTTTTATTTTCTGATTTACCTGTATCATTAGGGTAATAATTATTAAAATTACTAAATACTTGTGCTTTTTGCCACATTAATTCGTTTAACTTTCCATCTATCTTTGCTGATTTATTAATAAAATGAATTGTTTTATTTTGTGAATATCCATAAATACATATACCAACGATTGTTAAAAAAGTGAATAGTTTAGTTTTCATCTGTAAGTTTATAAGCAATTAATTTATGCTTTAACATAGCAGGTACTAGTATCATTTTTAACTCTGGTATATAAGTAATATCAGCAGCGTTTACTTTTTCTTTAGTAGTATTTAAAAGTAAGATTTTAGTACCGTTTTTAGTTACATAATGTATCATTCCCTCCCAACTGGATATTAAATAATCACCGTTACCTATAGCTACAATTCCATCTGGATTAGATATATTTTTTGCTATTATTTTTGAAGTTTTTGTTTTTAAATTATAACTGCTTATAGTTTTATCACCCAAACCAATTAGTATATTCTTATCTTCATAAAGCACTCCGTTTGGCCATTCTAAATTATTCTTTAAGATGATTGCCTTTCCTTTTTTCAATGCAAATAATTTTCCGCTTTTTGTACCACTCCCATAAACGGTTCCATCTTCACTTACAGTTAAATCATTGATCCGCTTTGTACCTTCAATTTTATACTTCTTGATAATCCTTGATGTAATAAGGTCTATTTCTAAAACTGTATCAAAATCAGCAACGAATAATTTATTTTTATATATAGTCATTCCGGTTGGCCCTTCAATTTTATCAATCCATTTATGACTTATAATTTCACCATTTAAATCTATTTTACTTATAAACCCTTTCCCATTGGGTTTTAACCAATGCCCGTTAATACAGGTAACATAAAGTATATTATTAGTCTTATCATAAATAACCGATTCTAAATCATTTAAAACTGTATCGGTTTCCCATAGTTTTGTCAATTTTGGATTCTTTAAAGTTTTTGTGAAACCTAATTTTTGTGGCATACACGATTGTAGATAAAAAGTAGTGATTACTACGAAAATTAAAATAGTTCTCATATTTGTAATTGTTTTATACCCCAAAACTATAACTTACTTAAATTGTAATTTTAAAAAGAGGACAAATCTTCAATTTTTGTACACATACTTCCTATAATACATTTATAACCCTTCAATACTTGTCTGTATTCTCTTTTACATTGTTTGTACACTAATTACTAACAATAACTTGTTTTTATTGTACTTTTATGAATTGAAAATGAAGCGTTTTTTAAAAATATTTAATCTCTCTATTTATAAGTACATACTCTTTTGGATCGTGGTTTTCTTGTTTTACACAACATCAGCAAGAGAACGGTTTGGTACTACCGAAGAAGTTCTAGTTACCTATACTTTTCATGTACTGTATCAAATAATAATTGCTTATACTATTTTGCATTTTATTATACCTTATTATAAAAAGAATAGAAGTATTTTAAAACTCTTACTTTTAATTATTCTAGTATTTTTCGTTATAAACTTTTTAAATGTTTCGATCCGAATGTCTTTTCTTGAAAAAGCATATCCCGATTGTTATAAGGTATTTTTAGACAACAACGGAAACATTACGTTTTGGGAACGCATATTTGATGTAAAAACAATTTTCATTCATTTGCCCCTGTTTTATTTACAACCTTTATTCTTTTTAGTTGGTCTAACATTTTATGAAAACCAATACAAACTTTCAAAAATTAGAGAACAGAAAAAAGAATTGGAATTAAAAGCATTAAAGCATCAGTTAAACCCTCATTTTTTATTTAACACTTTAAATAACTTGTACGCTATGTCTGTTGAAAAATCAGATAAAGCACCAGAAGTCATTGAAAAACTTTCTAGTATATTAGATTATATGTTATACGGAAGTGATACTAAATTTGTACCAATTTATAAAGAAATAGAACTTATTGAAAATTATCTGGCCTTAGAACAAGTACGTTATGAAGATAGAGTTTTAGTATCATTTAAAAATTCGATAACTGAAAATTATAAAATTGCACCTTTATTATTACTAACCTTTATTGAAAATGCATTTAAACATGGTGTTAGTCAGGAATTAAAAATGGCAACCGTTAAAATTAATTTATCGACTGATGATGATCATATTTTTTTTAATATTTTTAATACTAAACCTTTATTAAACATCGAAAAATCAACTAAAAAAAAATCAATTGGTTTAACTAATGTAGAGTTACAACTTAACTTGTTATATCTTGACTCTTATGATTTAAAGATTGAAGAAACTTTAGAAAGTTTTTCAGTAAATTTAAAACTCAAAAAACAAAAAAATGTATACGTGTTTAATAATTGACGATGAAAAATTAGCAAGACAGCTCATTGAAAACCATCTCGCCAAGATTGAAACATTTAAAGTTGTGGCTTCTTGCAAAAGTGCCATAGAAGCTATCAATATATTAAACATTCAACATATCGATTTACTTTTTTTAGATGTTGAAATGCCTGTTTTATTGGGTACAGATTTTTATAAAAACCTTGTACAAAAACCTAAAGTAATTTTCACAACTGCTTATCGCGAATACGCTGTTGACGGTTTCGAATTAAATGCCATTGATTATTTAGTAAAACCTATAACATTTAGCAGATTTTTTAAAGCAATTGAAAAGTTTTCAGCATCACAAAATAGTAAAACAGAGATACAAATCAATGATAATAAGATACAAAATAACAGCTATATTTTTGTAACAGAAGATAGAAAACAAGTAAAAATTCTTTTTGACGAAATACTATTTATTGAAAGTATAAAAAACTATATTAAAATTAAAAAAGAAAATAAATCACATCTTGTCAAATACAGTATATCTGCATTTCAAAATGTTTTAGATTCTCGTTTTCTTAGAGTTCATCGTTCATTTATTATTAATAAAGATAAAGTAACTGCCTATACCAAACATGATATTGAAATTGGAAAGATTGAAATCCCTATTGGAGAAAGTTATAAAACAACTTTAGTTAATCAAATTACATAATGAAAATCAAATAAATATTTACAGGAATTTTCGTAAACTACCTATCCAAAGGGGGGGGGGAGAATATTATTTATAGTTTTACTTCAGAATGCTTATCTAAACTAGCACAACTTACTTTATATCTAAAGCCATAACATTCATTTACTGAAAGTTACCTATACTGGTAATAAATTCTATTAAAAACCCAAAAAAAACTCTTGTAAATTCTAGAAACTATATTATATTTGCAACCGCTTTACTGCGGGAGTAGCTCAGTTGGTAGAGCGTCAGCCTTCCAAGCTGAATGTCGCCAGTTCGAACCTGGTCTCCCGCTCTAATTAAAATAGTACAAGGAATTGTACAAAAATCTTTACCAAATGCGAGAGTAGCTCAGTTGGTAGAGCGTCAGCCTTCCAAGCTGAATGTCGCCAGTTCGAACCTGGTCTCTCGCTCTAATTAAAATAGTACAAGGAATTGTACAAAAATCTTTACCAAATGCGAGAGTAGCTCAGTTGGTAGAGCGTCAGCCTTCCAAGCTGAATGTCGCCAGTTCGAACCTGGTCTCTCGCTCTAATTAAAATAGTACAAGAAATTGTACAAAAATCTTTACCAAATGCGAGAGTAGCTCAGTTGGTAGAGCGTCAGCCTTCCAAGCTGAATGTCGCCAGTTCGAACCTGGTCTCTCGCTCAAAAACCGAAACAATATTGTTTCGGTTTTTTTACTACATAAAACTTAGGCCAATACAATACTAGCTTAATCTTCTCTTAGAATAAAAAACACACTCCTTTTATTCTTGCTTATTATCTATTAATTTAAAATTAAATAAAAAAAATGGGTAATACTATAAAGCTCCTCATACTAGTTAGAAAGAATAATTATTAAATGCGCATTTAATAAAATTGAGGAAGCTGAAAATCATTAATAGAGTAAGCACGATAATAAACAAATACTAATACAATGAAAAAAAAGTTTTTTTTACCTAAAGGGTTAGACAAATTTTCAAATTTAGAAATTAAAAGTTTAGACAAGTTTAAAGGTGGTGCTATCGGTCCAGTTACTGATGATATTATTTACATACCAACAGGTGGTGGAGGTAGACGTTGTCCAGATGGAATGGTTTGGTCTGAAACATTAAGTAAATGTGTTACTAGAATTGCAGTTGAAGAAAAGAAAGAAGTACGATTCAGCATGTAATTTAAAGTATAGGGAATTATATCTGAATGTTAGATATAATTCCTTTTTTATAAACTTAACCTATCTAATATTATGATTTTCGATGCTTTAGTTTTAAAAGTTGCTAGTAGATGTAACTTAAATTGTTCCTACTGTTTTATGTATAATCTTGGTGATACAACCTATAAAAATCAACCAAAATTTATGTCAGACACTACTGTAGACAATATTTTAAAGAAAGTAAAATCATATATCCTAAAATTTAATAAAGAAAAATTCACTTTCCTTTTCCATGGTGGTGAACCTTTACTAGCTTCTGAAGAATTTTATAGACTCTTTATATCGAAAGCCAATCAGTTACAAAAAAACCTTGATAAGGTTACTTTTTACTATGAAATGCAAACCAATGGTGTACTTATTAATGACAGCTGGTTGAACTTGTTTAAAGAACTTAATATTTATCCTAGTGTTAGTGTTGATGGAACCCCAAAAGCACATGATATGTTTAGAGTAGATCATAAAGGTAAAGGGAGTTATGAAGACGTTTTTAAGGGAGTATCTCTTCTTAAAAACAAAATGGGACACGCTGATATAGCTTGTGTAATTAATACAAAGGAGAATCCAAAAGAAACTTACGATAGTTTTAAAAAAATGAATGTAAGCTTAGTGAATTTCTTAATTCCTGACTATACTCACGATAATTTCCCTTTTAACAAGGACAAAAATACAATGTCAAATTGGCTAATTGAGTTATTTGATATCTGGATTAACGATCCTGAAAGATATAAAATACCAATGTTTATCGGTTTTATTAATAGCTTACTAAGAATTACTGAAAATACTGAAAATGAATCAAAAGTATTAGTCATAGAAACTAATGGTGAAATAGAAGCTATCGACTCATTAAAAGCATGTGGTAATGGTTTTACTAAAACTGGGTTAAGCATAAACAACAATGAGTTTTCAGATATAAAAAACTCTCCTTTAGGAAGTTTATATTTTGGAAGCCATGGAAGTAAATTGTGCAACCAATGTATGGAATGTCCTTTAAACGAAATTTGTAAAGGAGGACGATTAGTTCATAGATATAGTAAGAAAAATGGTTTTAACAACCCTTCAGTGTACTGTAAAGACCTTATTACTTTCATAGCTCATATTCAAAATTACTTTATGAATACACTTCCTGAATTACATAAAGAGGAAAATATTGAAGCTATTAACCCTTCTGAAATTATTGAATACCTAAATACGATTCCTTCAAGATCTTCACATTCTTATTCTAAAGAATTAGAAGCATTTTCAAATAGTATTTAAGAAAAAAAAGACTGTCTTTAAAAGGACAGTCTTTACATTTTATTTATCTAATTAATTTTTTATACTTAATTCGTTTAGGCATTATATCACCACCTAAGCGTTTCTTTTTATTTTCTTCATACTCAGAAAAAGATCCTTCATAGAAATAAATTTGACTATCTCCCTCAAAAGCTAAAATATGAGTACAAACTCTGTCTAAAAACCATCTATCATGGGAAATTACTACAGCACAACCTGCAAAATTCTCTAAACCTTCTTCTAAAGCTCTTAACGTATTAACATCTAAATCATTGGTAGGCTCATCTAAAAGTAGTACGTTTCCTTCTTCTTTTAAAGTCATTGCTAAATGTAAACGATTACGTTCACCACCAGACAATGTGTTTACTTTTTTATTCTGCTCGCTCCCTCCGAAATTAAACCTACTTAAATAAGCTCTAGAGTTCACCTGCTTACCTCCCATCATTACCAAATCTTGTCCTTCAGAAAAGTTTTCCCAAATTGATTTTTCAGGGTCTATATTAGAATGCGCTTGATCTACGTAGGCTATTTTAGCAGTTTCACCAACATTAAAGGTTCCAGCATCAGGAGTTTCTTCACCCATTATCATTTTGAAAATAGTAGTTTTACCAGCTCCATTTGGACCAATAATACCGACAATTCCAGCTTGAGGTAAATTAAACTCTAAGTTTTCATACAATAATTTATCTCCAAAAGCTTTAGAAACACCTGAAGCTTCAATTACATTAGTACCTAATCGTGGTCCGTTAGGAATATAAATTTCAAGTTTTTCTTCAGTTTGCTTTTGGTCTTGACTCATTAATTTCTCATAACTCTTCAAACGTGCTTTTTGCTTTGTTTGTCGACCTTTTGCTCCTTGACGTACCCAATCTAACTCTCGTTCTAAAGTTTTTTGACGTTTTGAAGCTGTTTTACTTTCCTGAGCTAATCTTGTTGATTTTTGATCTAACCAAGATGAATAGTTTCCTTTCCAAGGAATTCCTTCACCTCTATCTAATTCTAAAATCCAACCAGCTACATTATCTAAAAAGTATCTATCGTGAGTAACCGCAATAACTGTTCCTTTATATTGTGCTAAATGATGCTCTAACCAGTGAACAGACTCTGCATCCAAGTGGTTTGTTGGCTCATCTAATAATAAAATTTCTGGTTCTTGAAGTAATAATCTACATAAAGCAACTCTACGACGCTCTCCTCCTGATAAAACACCTATTAATTTATCTGAATCTGGTGTTCGTAAAGCATCCATTGCTATTTCTAGCTTGGTATCTAATTCCCATGCATTCGAAGCATCTATCTGATCTTGAAGTTCAGCCTGACGAGCCATTAACTTATCCATTTTATCAGCATCAGAATATACTTCTTCTAAACCAAACATGTCATTAATTTTGTTGTACTCATCAAGAATTGCAACCGTTTCAGCTACCCCTTCTTTTACAACTTCCATTACTGTTTTAGTTTCATCCAGTTGAGGCTCTTGCTCTAGGTAACCAACTTTATATCCTGGTGAAAAAGTTACATCACCTTGATAGTTTTTTTCAACACCAGCAATGATTTTTAATAATGTAGATTTTCCTGATCCGTTTAAACCAAGAATTCCAATTTTAGCTCCATAAAAGAAACTTAAATATATATCTTTTAAAACTTGTTTTCCTGTACTTTGATAGGTTTTAGAAACCTTATTCATCGAAAAGATTACTTTCTTATCGTCACTCATTATAATTATTCTTTAAAAAATTAGTGGATATTATTATACTCTACCTTTTAGTGCATTAAACACCCATGCATTTGCAAAAAAACCAAGACCAACTGCGCCAAATCCATACCCTGCTATTTCATCGTATTTAAATACTGCTAAAGTTACAAGTAAAATCCCCATTAAAATCATTATCAATGTAGCCCAACCAAGAACTGTGTTTTTATTCATTGCCATTCTATTGTATTTTGTAATAATATCACAAATATCGGTAAATATTTAGATTTATCAATAAATTCAGGTTTTATAAAAAAGAAATCCTGCAAATTGCAGGATTTCTTTTTTATAATTTAGCAGCTAATCTGCTACCTTGATTTATAGCTCGTTTGGCATCTAACTCAGCAGCGACGTCAGCTCCTCCAATTAAATGAACATTTACTCCTTTTGCTTCTAAAGGCTCGAACAACTCTTTAAAAGGAACTTGACCAGCACAAATAATTACATGATCGACCTCTAATATCTTTTCTTCTTCATTTTGAGTATAATGTAATCCTTGATCATCTATTTTCGTATACTGAACTTCATTTATAAACTGTACATTCTTCTTTTTTAAATTAGCTCTATGAATCCAGCCAGTAGTTTTCCCTAGATTTTTTCCGAATTTACCTTTACTTCGTTTAAACATAAATATTTCCCTTGGTGAAGGATGAAACTCAGGCTTAACACCTTCAATACCACTTCGTGCTCCCATTGTTTTATCAACTCCCCACTCTTTTAACCAAGCATCTATATTTTGACTTGTGCTTTCACCTTCGTGAGTTAAATATTCAGAAACATCAAAACCAATACCTCCAGCTCCTATAACAGCAACTCTTTTACCTACTGTTTTTTTCAATTTTAAAACATCGATATAATTTAATACTTTTTCATGATCGACACCTTCTATTCTTGGTGTTCTTGGAGTAATACCTGTTGCTAAAATTACTTCATCAAAATTACCTTTTGCTAAATCTTCAGCTGAAACCCTTGTATTTAATTGAATGTTTACATTATGTATTTCAAGCTGTTTTTTAAAATATCTAATTGTTTCGTAAAACTCTTCTTTTCCTGGAATTTGTTTAGCGATATTAAACTGACCTCCTACTTCTTTATCGGCATCAAAAAGTGTTACTTCATGACCTCTTTGAGCTGCAACAGTAGACGCTGCTAAACCTGCAGGTCCAGCACCAACAACCGCTATACGTTTTTTATTATTTGTAGCAGTATAATTTAATTCTGTTTCATGACACGCTCTAGGATTTACTAAACAACTTGCTATTTTCTTTTCAAAAACATGATCTAAACAAGCCTGATTACAAGCTATACAGGTATTAATTTCATCATCTTTTTCTTCTTTAGCCTTATTCACCCATTCTGGATCAGCTAAAAATGGACGAGCCATAGAAATCATATCTGCATGCCCTTCTGCCAAAACCTTTTCAGCTACATCTGGCATATTAATACGATTAGATGTTATTAAAGGAATAGAAAGCTCTTCTTTCATTTTTTGAGTAACCCATGTAAAAGCTGCTCTAGGCACTGAAGTTGCTATTGTAGGAATTCTAGATTCATGCCATCCAATTCCTGTATTTATGATTGTAGCTCCTGCCTTCTCAATTTCTTTTCCTAATTGAACTACTTCTTCCCATGAACTACCATTTTCTACTAAATCTAACATTGACAAGCGATAAATGATAATAAAATTCTCTCCTACTTCTTCTCTTATTTTACTTACCAATTCAACGGCCAAACGAATACGATTTTCATAAACACCTCCATAGGTATCCTCTCTCTTATTTGTTCTTTTTACTATAAATTGATTAATTAAATACCCTTCGGAACCCATAATTTCTACTCCATCGTAACCAGCTTCTTGAGATAATTTAGCACAATTAACAAAATCTTTCACTGTTCTTCGTATTCCAGATTGCTTTAAAGCAAATGGTTTAAAAGGATTAATTGGTGCTTTTATTTTCGAAGGAGCTACTGTAAATGGATGGTACCCATAACGACCAGAATGTAAAATTTGCATACAAATTTTCCCTCCTTCTTTATGTACAGCTTCAGTTATTACTTTATGTTCTTTAGCATGTTTTTTTGTACTCATTCTTGCTGAAAAAGGTGCTGTCCATCCTTGAATGTTTGGTGCTATTCCACCCGTAACTATCAATCCAACTCCTCCTTTAGCCCTTTCAGCATAGTAAGTCGCTATCTTTTCAATTCCATTCTTCTCTTCTTCTAAACCTGTATGCATCGACCCCATTAAAACTCTATTTTTCAAAGTTGTAAATCCTAAATCTAATGGCTCAAAAATATGTTTGTACTTAGTCATGATATAATTTTTTATTATTTTTATTATGCATGCATAATAAATGCAAGATACTAATATTTTAAATATCTTATAAATAAATAGAGCATTTTCAAATGAAAATGCTCTATTTATTCTAATTCTACTATTTACTAACTATATTTCTCCTTAAAAACAGCCTTAAACAATAGCTTGTATAACAGATAAAAAACAGTTCCAATAAGTGCACCTGTTAAGTAACCTGACGTTACATCTACTGGATAATGAACCCCTAAATATATTCTACTATACCCAAAAATTACTGGAAATATAAATAACAAGTATATTAATTTAGTTCTGTTTCTAAGCAGGAACACTATAAATACAGTAAATGCTGAAGACAGTGATGCATGCCCAGACCAAAAACTATACCCTCCCGGCTTATATGAAAATGTTCTTAATAACTGCTGTAAGCTTTCAGTATTACAAGGCCTTAATCTCTCTGAATAGTTTTTAACTAAATTTGTAAACTGATCAGAAAAAGCAACTAATAAAACTAGGAATAAAAAAGTAAAAATTCCTTTTTTGAATCCTAGATATTTAAATATTAAAAATAAAATAAAAGCAAATAAAGGAGCCCAAGTAAATTGATTAGTTATTGTTAACCAAAAACCATCATATTGCTCACTTCCTAAATTATTTAAAAAGATTAACAGCTCTCTATCTTTTTGTAAAATACTCTCTACCAAACTATTTACCTACTTTTAAAACTTCAACTTCAAAAATCAAATCAGATTTCCCAATTATTGGCCCTAATCCATCTTCACCATATCCTAGATAATAAGGAATAAAAAACCTAGACTTATCACCTTCCCTCATCGTTTTAACACCTTCTTTCCACCCGGCAATTAAATCCATTTCATCTATTATAAAAGTAAATGGCCTGCCTTTATCTATACTCGAATCTATTTTTTTCCCATCTATTAAATAAAGTGTGTAATGAACTGTAGTTGGAATAGCAGGATTCACTTTCTTACCTTTACCTTTTTGTAATGATAATATTTTCAATCCAGACTCAGTAGAAATAGCTTTATCTATTCCCATTTTTTCTAGATACTTCTTTTTTAATTCTTCTAATATTCTTTTGCGTTCCTCTTCTTTTTGAGCTGCATTTGCTAATTCATTTTTGAATACTATTGGGGCATCAAATTTCTTTGCCTCTTTACCTACTCTAATAATTTCAATATGATTTATATAATCATTTTTCTGAATAGTATCAACAATAGACTGTCCTTTTTGCACCATTCCAAATATAGAATGCATTCCATCTAACCAAGGTGTAGCTTTGTGCGTAATAAAAAACTGACTTGAATTTGTGTTTTTACCTGAGTTAGCCATAGATAAAACACCTGCTTTCTCATGTTTATAAATTAATTTTCCTTCGGCATCCATTGGAAACTCATCTCCAAATTTATATCCAGCATTACCACCACCAGTTCCTGTAATATCTCCTCCTTGTATCATAAAATCTTTAATAACTCTATGAAATTTTGTTCCATCAAAATAAAGCTTTCCTTTTAATGAATCGGTTACTTTAGGATTGTCACCTTCTGCTAAAGACACAAAATTAGCAACTGTCATTGGAACTTCTTTATCATGAAGTTTAATTAATATATCACCTCTATTCGTCTGTATATCAGCATACAAACCGTTTTCTAAATCTGGATATTTTATTGTTTTACAAGCAGTTAATACAACTGTAATAATTAATAAATATTTTACTAATTTCATTTCTCTATTTTTAGTTTAGCTAAAGTACTAAAAAACAATTAGGCTAGTGAATTCACTAGCCTAATTGTTTTTAAATATGTTGTGATAAATTACTTAATTTCTAATAATTCTACTTCAAAAATTAATGCAGAAAATGGTTTTAATAATTTACCTCTTTGTTGAGGTCCGTAAGCCAATTCTTGTGGTATAAAGAATTTGTATTTAGCTCCTGGTTTCATTAACTGTAAACCTTCAGTCCAACCTTTAATTACTTGCCCTACTCCAAATTCAGATGGCTCTTTTCTTTCTACAGAACTATCAAAAACAGTACCGTCAATTAAAGTTCCGTGATAATGTACTTTAACTCTAGAGTTAGCCTTAGGAGTATCTCCAGTACCTTCTTTTAAAACTACGTATTGTAATCCACTAGCAGTAGTAACTACTCCACTTTTAGTTTTATTATCAGCTATAAACTTTTCGTTTTCTTTTTTATACTCTCCAAATTCTTTTTCAGCTTTCTTAGTTTGCTCCTCCTGCATTTTTTTCATTCTCTCTTGCTGTTGTTTTTGGAAATAGTTACGTAAAACAACGTTTACATCTTTATTTTCCATTAACATATTAGTAGAATCCATTCCGTTTTTAAAACCTTGAATAAATAAATCATTATCCATGTCTTTAAAGTTAGCCCTTATCTTTGTTGCCATATCTAAACCAATAGCGTAACTTACTGAATCTACCTCAGATGTTAATGAACTTTTAGTTTTTGTTTGACCGCTGCCATTACTACAAGAAGCTATTGATAAGCCTATAATTGAAGCTGCTAAAATTTTAGTTAATTTCATTTTTATTTATTTGTTTTTAATGTCAATTAATGTTACTGTACTTTGTATAGGCTGATTTACACCTATTTTATTTCCATCACCAGTAATACCATAAGCTCTGTATGAAGGGATCACAAATGTAATGGTTTCTCCTATTTTCATCAACTTTATTCCATCTTGTAAAGCAGGAATAAAATCTTCTTTATCTATTTTGTATGTTCTTTGTTGTTTTTCGTATATAATATCACCAACCATACTCTTTACATTATACTCTATATCAACAAATTGCTCAAATTTAGGAGTATTACTTTGAAGCGTATCTTTTTTTACATAATAGTACCAATACCCTTTGGTACTTTCAATAAAATCATGAATTGTATCTTTAGATATCCATAACTCTATACGCTTTTTTTGTAGGTCGTTTATTTTTTTATTCTCTTTTAATACTTCTTTATAAAAGTTTTGTGTGCCATGCTTCTTAGGTCTTCTTGCTTTGGGTTCGTTACAAGAAAACAGTATAATTACTACTAAAAAAAATACACTTTTATACTTCATAAGATGTTTGTAATTCGTCAATATATTGAGGTAATAACGATTTAAATTTAGCAATCGTATCTTCCATATTTAATTCACTTTTTCCTCCTGACGCATTATCATGTCCTCCTCCATTAAAATAATTTCTTGCAAATTGATTTACAGAAAACTTTCCTTTAGACCTGAAAGATATTTTTATGATCCCCTGCTCTTCATCTTCTATAAAAATAACTCCAAATACAATTCCTTTTAATGATAAAGCATAATTTACAACACCTTCAGTATCTCCTTTCTCATAATTAAACTTCTTTTTTTCTTCTTGTGAAAGTGTTATAAAAGCTGTTTTATATTCTGGTAAAATTTCCAAATTACTCAACGATTGTCCTAATAACAACAATCTGCTATACGTGTTCGAATCATTAACATTGCTATGAATTTTATCATTTTCCGCTCCTTTATCTATTAAATCAGCAATAATTCTATGTGTTCTACTTGTTGTAGAACGAAAACGAAATGAGCCTGTATCTGTCATTATACCGGTATATAAACAGGTAGCAATGTGTTTATCTATCATATCCACATCTTCCATCATCTCAATAAAATTATATACCATTTGACAAGTTGAAGACATTGACGTATCAGAATACATATACGTAAAATCATCAGGCTGTTGATGATGATCAATTAATGCGAAATCATTTTCATACTTTTCTAAAGTATTTTGCATGTCATGACCAACTCTATGCAATGCATTAAAATCTAATAAAAATATAATGGTAGATTTTTTTAATGCTTTTACACTTTGGTTATTCTGTCTGTCAAATCTATATACAGTTTCAGAGCCAGGAATCCATTGTAAAAAATCAGGATATTCATTAGGCATTAACACTTGTGCTTTATGCCCTTTTTTATCTAAATAATGTTTTAAACCTAATGTAGATCCAACTGCATCTCCATCAGGATTTCTATGCCCTATTATTACCACTTCTTGAGGCCGTGATAAGAATTCTTTTAATTCCTTAAATTGTTTCAAAATCATAAGTGGCGAAGATACAAATTAATGTTTTATTAATCTTTTTGTCCTTTTCTTTTTGTTTCTTTCAGAAAAAATTAAACACATGATTCGTTATAAATTTATTTTACCATTTCTAGTTTTATTATTTACTACTAACTCTTTCTGTCAAGAGAAATTCACCATTGCTTTTGGTTCTTGTAATAATCAAAATTTGCCAAATCCTTTTTGGCAAGACATCACTTCTTTACAACCTAATGTATGGATATGGGGCGGTGATAATATTTATGCCGATACTAATAGCATGCGTAAAATGAAAAGATTATACACTCAACAAAAAAATCGCTTCTTTTATAATAAATTAACTAAAACAACTCCTATTTTAGGAACTTGGGACGATCATGATTACGGAAAAAATGACGGAGGATTCGAATACAAAAAGAAGAAAGAAAGCCAACAATTATTTTTAGATTTTTTAGATGTTCCTGAAAACTCTCCTAGAAGACAACAAGAAGGAATTTATCATACTAAAACCTTTAAAACAAAAAACAATAGTGTTAAAATAATAGTATTAGATTCTCGATACTTTAGAACTAAACTAACAAAAGGCACTGGAAGTAAACGATTCCAACCTAACACTCATGAAGATGGTTCTATTTTAGGAACTCAGCAATGGAAATGGTTAGAAAATGAATTAAAAAACTCAAATGCTAACTTTAATATAATTGTAAGTAGTATTCAAGTATTATCAAAAGAACATGGTTTTGAAAAATGGGGAAACTTCCCAAATGAAGTAACTAAACTTTTTAAGCTTATTAAAACTTCAAAAGCAAAAAATGTTATTTTTCTTTCAGGAGACAGGCATATTTCTGAATTTTCTAAAACTACAATAAAGGAAGTTCCGTATCCAATTATCGATTTTACTTCTAGTGGATTAACACATTCTTACACTTCTTTTAAATCGGAAGAAAATAAATTCAGAACCGGAAAAGTTGTAAGTTCTTTATCTTTTGGTGTGTTATCTATTGATTTAACAAGTAATAAAGTTGTTTTTCAAATGCGAGGTAAAAACAATGCTATCCTTCAAGAAATCGGTCAAACGTATCCTTAACTTGTTAATAACATTAAAAAGTGTATTTTTGCGCCGATTAAAAAACAAGAAGATTATTAAGATGGCAACAAATAGAACTTTTACAATGATTAAACCAGATGCAGTTGAAAACGGACATACTGGTGCAATTTTAGAAAAAATTAATGCTGCAGGATTTAGAATTGTAGCTCTTAAAAAAACACAAATGACAAAAAGTGATGCTGAAGCATTTTATGCTGTTCATAATGAGCGTCCATTTTTTGGTGAATTAGTTGAATTTATGACTCGTGGTCCTATTGTTTCTGCAATTTTAGAAAAAGAAAATGCAGTAGAAGACTTTAGAACATTAATTGGTGCTACAAACCCAGCTGAAGCTGCTGAAGGAACAATACGTAAAATGTTTGCTACTTCAATTGGTGAAAACGCTGTTCATGGTTCAGATTCTGATGAAAACGCAGCTATTGAAGGTGCTTTCCATTTTTCTGGTAGAGAAATGTTTTAATTAAAAGCATTAAAAAATATAAAAACTCGCTACAAATATGTAGCGAGTTTTTTTATTTAGTGTTAAATTAATTCATTTTCTATAAATTTCTTTACCTTTTTATGTTGTGTTTTTTTATTTTTCTTTTGAAAATCATCTTCTAATATAAATTTGGGAATCCCATAAAAATAATGTTTCTCTATAAACGGGAGCATCTCATTCAATTTAGTTATATAAATTTTTCCATTTTCAAATTCCCATACTCCTTGTGGTGGAAAATAGTGAACTCTATATTTTATTTTATTAATTTCAATAGTATCAAGAACAATAAACTCTTCTTCAACCATACCTTCTACCAAGAAAGTTAATATCATAACACCAAAAGAAATTATTATTGAAAAATACTTTAAAGTTCTATTAACTAATGATGATTTCTTCCAATTTATTATGGTTAAAATTATTATGATTACTGATACTAAAATTGCAAAGAAAACATCACTATAAAAACCTGTTAAAGAAAAAATTGTATAATTAATAACACCTACATAAAAAATCAATATTAGTATTAAAAATGTTACTATTTTATTCATTTAAACCAACATCAACTTCTTTACTAAATCTTCTCCCATTTCTTCATTAATCATTCTTATTATTTTGTCTTTACCGTAACTCAATTCTTCTCTTAATACAGAAGATTTTAAACGTACAATTAACGTTCCATTCTGTAATTTCACGCCATCTGTATAAGAAGCTACACCAGTTCCCATTAACTTTGCCCATGCTTCTTCAATATGAATTTTTTGAAACCCTTTATTTAAATTATTTTCTTTAATAAAACTTCCCATTAAGTCTTTTACTGAAAAACTATCATTCTCTCTTTTTGCCATCTCTTAATTTTTTAATATTAAAGTTTAAATATTTGGTATTCTTTATTACTTTTTTTAATTACATTTTCAGTTCTATCAGCATGAGTATCAGTAATAAAAATCTGACCAAACTCATCATCATTAACTAAATCAACAATTTGACCAACTCTATTTTCATCCAACTTATCAAAAATATCATCTAATAATAAAATTGGTACCACATTGGCTTGTTGTTTTATAAATTCAAACTGTGCTAATTTTAATGCTATTAAATATGATTTTTGTTGCCCTTGAGATCCAAATTTTTTAATTGGATACTCTTCTATTACAAAACTTAAATCATCTTTATGAATTCCAACTGTTGTGTACTGTATCATTCTATCTTTTTCCAAACTTTGTGCTAATAAGTCTTCAAAAGAAGTATCGTTCAACTGACTTTTATAGAATAAATCTACTTTTTCATTAGCTCCAGAAATTATTAAGTGCTTTGCATTAAAGATAGGTACAAATTCTTCTAAAAACAATTTTCTTTTTTTATGAATCACAGATCCATACTGTATTAACTGTTCATCATATACTTTCAAATTTAATGCGTCAAATGTTCTATTCGCAGCAAAATATTTTAATAGCGCATTACGCTGTACAAGTACTTTATTATAAGATATTAAGTTGTGTAAATATTCTTTGTCTTGTTGAGAGATAACACCATCAATAAACTTTCTTCTTGTATCACTTCCTTCAGTAATCAAATCTCTATCTGCTGGTGATATTATTACCAATGGTAATTGACCAATGTGTTCAGAAAATTTATCGTACGCCTTTCCATTCCTCTTTAAAACTTTTTTTTGACCTCTTTTTAATGAGCAAATAATTTTTTCAACTCTTTCATTTAATAAATAATCTCCTTCAATCATAAAAAAATCTTCACCATGTCTAATATTTTGCCCAGCTACAGAATTGAAATAACTTTTAGCAAAAGATAAATAGTATATAGCATCTAACACATTTGTTTTACCAATACCATTGTTACCTACAAAACAATTTATCTTCTTTTGAAAATTAAATGTTTGTACTTCAATATTTTTAAAATTAACCAATGAAATTTTCTGCAAATACATGTAAAAAAGGTGTTTCTAAAAAGGTAGCGCAAATTATTGAAAATTTACGAAAAATCGATTTTTAAAATCCAATTAAAAAAACTATTTTTGTCGGCACTAATTTTTAAGCAATTATGGCTACATATAAGAAAAGAGGTTATAAACCTAAAAAAGAAAAGATTGTAAAGGAAGTAGAAGAAACTTTTGACGAAACACAAAGTACTACTGCTGAAGTCTTTAATAATTTAGATGAAGCCGCTAATAAATCTGAGCAATGGATTGAAAACAACAGCAAACCTTTGTTTTATGGTTTAGTAGCAGTTGCTGCTTTAATTTTAATATACTTAGGATATAATAAATTTATTGCTGAACCTACTGAAAAAGAGGCTTCAAATGAATTAGCATACCCTAGAACATTTTTTGATAAGGCTGCTACTTCTAGTGGAAAAGTTGCAGATTCTTTATACAACTTAGCGTTAACTGGTGGTGATGGAAAATATGGTTTTCCTGATATTGCAGAAACATTTAGTGGTACTAAAGCTGGAAATGTAGCAAATTATTATGCTGGTATTTCATATTTAAAAATGAAAAAATACGAAGAGGCTATCGAGTATTTAAGTAATTTTTCTTCTGATGATGAATTATTAGGCCCTACTGCTTTAGGAGCTATTGGAGATGCTTTTGCAGATATCAACCAAGCTGAAGACGCTTTAGAATACTATGAAAAAGCTGCTACTAAAAAAGATAATGAATTCACAGCACCTTTATTTTTATTCAAAGCAGGTCAAACTGCTATGAGTTTAAAAAAGTATAGTGTAGCTGAAAAACATTTTTCTCTTATTAAAGAAAAGTATTCTAATACTGATCAAGGAAGAGATATTGAAAAATACATTAACAGTGCTAAATACGCACAATAATTAAAAAAAATCTGCCATTACCAATTAATATTACTTTTAATTAGTAATAGCAAAAAATAAAATATGGCAACAACAAATTTATCACATTACGATAAAGCTTCAATCCCAAACGCGAAATCATTTCGGTTTGGGATTGTTGTTTCTGAATGGAATCCAGAAATAACAGGCAGCATGCATCAAGGAGCAATTGAAACTTTTCTTGATTGTGGAGCAGAAAAAGAAAATATTATTTCATGGGAAGTTCCAGGAAGTTTTGAATTAGTATATGGTTGTAAAAAAATGATTGAATCTCAAAAACTTGATGCAATCATAGCTATTGGAAATGTAATTCAAGGAGAAACTAAACATTTTGATTTTGTTTGTGAAGGTGTAACTCAAGGAATAGTAGATTTAAACATTAAATACGATGTTCCTGTAATATTCTGTGTTTTGACAGATAATACCAGACAGCAATCTATTGAAAGATCTGGAGGAAAACTAGGTAACAAAGGTATTGAATGTGCAGTTGCGGCTATTAAAATGGCTGCTATTAAAAATCAAGAAAGAAAATCTAGTTCATTAGGTTTTTAATTTTACAAGCTCAAAAAGTATTTACAAGCCAAAAGAAAAATAATTATTTTTCTTTTGGCTTTTTCATGACCGATAAATACCATTGCTTATCACATACTATTTTATCAACATTGTTTGAACACCAATCTTTAATTCAGTAACTTTGATTTTTTACTTTTTATGGTGTGATTTTTGCAGAAACTCATCTAAAAAACAACAATTTTTATGGGATTTATTAAAAGAGAAAATAAAAAATTCGATTATACGCCTCGTTATTACAAAGGAGATGGAAATCCGTATGAAGTTAAACATAAATTTGATGAATTTCGTACTACGGTAGGAAAGAGAAAAAGTTTAAAAGGAAAGTTAAATTCAGCTATTGATGAATTTAAAAATTCTAAGAACGGAGGACTTAACAGTACTATAATTATTATTATAGCTGTTCTTGTGTTGTTCTTTTTATTTATAATTGATTTTGACTTATCCATATTTTTATCAAAAGATAATTAATGTCTGATATAATACAACTATTACCCGATCATGTAGCAAATCAAATTGCTGCAGGCGAAGTGGTACAACGACCTGCTTCTGTTGTTAAAGAATTATTAGAAAATGCTATTGATGCTGGTGCTACTTCTATAAAGTTGCTTTTAAAAGACGCTGGTAAAACGCTTATTCAAGTAATTGATGACGGAAAAGGCATGAGTACTACTGATGCTCGTTTATCGTTTGAACGCCATGCTACCTCTAAAATAAAAGACGCTCAAGATTTATTTAACTTAAATACCAAGGGATTTCGAGGAGAAGCCTTAGCTTCTATTGCTGCAATTGCGCATGTTGAGTTAAAAACAAAACAAGAAGATGAAGAGTTAGGTACACAAATAAAAATTGAAGGAAGTAAAATTACTTCTCAAGACACTATTTCAACAGCAAAAGGTACTAGTTTAGCTGTTAAAAATTTATTTTATAACATCCCTGCTCGACGTAATTTTTTGAAATCTGACACTATTGAAACTCGACATATTGTTGACGAATTTCAACGTGTAGCTTTAGCACATCCTGATATTACTTTTTTATTACATCATAATAATAATGAAGTATATCATCTTAAAAAAAGTAACCTACGCAAACGTATTGTTGCTATTTTTAGTCCAAAGATGAATGAAAAACTGGTTCCTATCCAAGAACATACAGACATCATTACTATTACTGGTTTTGTAGCTAAACCTGAATTTTCTAAGAAAAAAAGAGGAGAACAATTCTTTTTTGTTAATGATAGGTTTATTAAAAGTTCTTACTTGAATCACGCTGTAGTAAATGCTTTTGAAGGTCTTTTAGAAAATGGATCACATCCTTCTTATTTTTTATATTTAGATGTACCTCCAAACAGCATTGATATTAACATTCACCCAACTAAAACAGAAATAAAGTTTGATAATGAAAAAGCTTTATATGCAATTTTACGAGCTACTATAAAACATAGTTTAGGTCAATATAATGTTGCTCCTGTATTAGATTTTGAAAGAGATGCTAATTTAGACACACCTTATGATTACAGTAAAAAAGGAACTCCTTCTGTTCCTCCAATAACTGTAGACCCTAATTTTAATCCTTTTAAAACAGAGACTCAGTACGAATCAACTCCAACTATTAATTCTGGTTCTTCAAGTAATACTTCTTCAAGTTCTACCCAAAGTTATCAGGCTAACTTTAAAAAAGACCCAGGTAATTGGGAGGCCTTATACACTAGTAATATTGAACCTCTAGATCCTGTACCTCAAGAACAACTTTTTGAATCTTATCAAGAAACTGAAACAGGTAAAACATTTCAAATTCAAAAAAAATATTTGTTAAGTTCAATAAAATCTGGAGTTGTTTTAATACATCAATCTTTAGCACATCAACGAATATTGTATGAAGAGTTTTTAGAAAACATTACCGTTAAAGAAGCTAGTAGTCAACAACTATTATTCCCAGTTAGTATTTCTTTTTCTACTTCTGATATTGAAATGATATATACCATAAAATCAGATTTAGAAAGTGCTGGTTTTATGTTTGATGAATTCACCAAGGAGAGTGTTGTAATTGGAGGAATACCAACCTCTATTACAGAAAGTCAAATTACACTTATATTGGAACAATTACTTGACGATATTAAGTTAGAAGTTCCAGACGCAAGTTTTAGTCATTTTGATGTTATGGCTAAGTCATTTGCTAAATCATTGGCTATAAAAACAGGAACTTTATTATCAACAAAGGAGCAAGAAAACTTAGTAAACGATTTATTTTCTTGTAAAGAACCTTCAGTTTCTCCTTTTGGTAAACCAATTTTTAAAACATTAACCTTACATGAAATTGATGCTATTTTTAACAAATAAATAATTTTTAAAATTAAAAAGAATAGTTAATTTTATATGCGTTCTTTATTTAAATGATTCAGAACACTTTAAAACTTTTTTAAGATGCCTAAATTAACAGATGCTATTAAGCATTTAATTATTATAAATGTAATCATGTTTGCAACTCCATTGCTATTAAAAATGGATTTAACAAATATTTTTGCACTACATCTACCAACAAATGAACACTTTGGTTTTTGGCAATATATTTCTAGTATGTTTATGCATGGTGGATCAATGCATTTAATATTCAACATGTATTCTTTATGGGCTTTCGGAACTCCGCTAGAGCAAATGTGGGGAAAAAACAAGTTTTTATTCTTTTATTTTTCAGCAGGACTTGGAGCAGGCTTAATATATACTTTTGTTAATTATTATCAATTTAATGATATTTATGAGCAATTAATTAGTCTTGGTCTTTCTTCTTCTGATATTCAACAAATTTTAGAATTTGGTAAATACAATGATGACATAATAACATTGTCTAATAAAACAATGAGTGAATTTTATTCTTTATATCATACACCCGCAGTAGGTGCCTCTGGAGCTATTTATGGAGTTTTAGTTGCTTTTGCTATCTCTTTTCCTGATGCTAAGCTAGCAATGATCTTTTTTCCTGTACCAATAGCTGCTAAATACTTTATTCCATTAATTATTTTAAGTGATTTATTTTTTGGATTAACTAAATACTCTGTTGGAAACATTGCTCACTTTGCACATATAGGAGGTGCTATTATTGGTTTTATAATCGCTTGGTATTGGAAAAAAAATCAATTTAAAATTCTTTAAATTTACCTATTAATTTTCGTTTATTAAAGATGGATGTATTAGAAAACATAAAGCATAGATTTAAACACGCAGGCATAGTCGAAAAACTAATTTACGTAAACCTTATCATCTATTTTGTTACATTGATGTTCGATGTTTTTAGTAAATGGTTTAAAACTGGTGAAAATATTATTGTAAAATGGTTTTCTCTTAATTCGAGTTTTGATGTATTTGTTTCACAACCTTGGACTATTTTTACTTACGGCTTTTTACATGCTAACTTCATTCATATTTTATTTAATTTAATTGCCCTGTTTTATATAGGTCATTTATTTAAACAATACTTCACTTCAAAACAACTTCTTAATTTCTATCTACTAGGGACAGTTTCTGGAGGTATATTGTTTTTATTAGGATATAATTATATCCCTCTTTTTAAAAATCAATTAGTACCTCTTGTTGGAGCATCGGCAGGTATTTCAGCTATTTTTATAGGAATAGCTAGTTATATACCAAATTATCAATTAAAAATTAGATTTATTGGATTCATACATTTGTGGAAACTAGCCCTTATATGGGTATTATTAGACTTAATACAATTATCAGGAAATAATGCGGGTGGTCATTTTGCACATTTAGGTGGATCTTTATTTGGTTTTATGTATGTAAAATATGCTAGTAATAAACAATTTAGTATCTTTAAGCCTTTTACCGATTTATTTAAAAGAAAAGAAAAACCTTTAAAAACTGTATATAAATCTGGTAAAAAACCAACGTACTCTACTGCAACAAAACGTAAATCTAAAACACAACAAGAAGTTGATCTGATTTTAGAAAAAATAAGTAAATCAGGATACGAAACACTTTCTAAAGAAGAAAAAGAGTTTTTGTTTAAACAAGGAAAGAACTAAATAACTCTTTATTAAGAATTCCCCAAAGAAATACTATAAGACCATAACTTTTAAAATTTATTTGTGTGAAAAAGCTTTCAATTATAAACCCTCTTTTACTTTTTATTAATTCGATATTAGCAACCGCTTTGTTATTATCTTATTTACTGCCTTACATTTCACCAAAAACAGTACCCGCATTAACCATTTTTAGCTTATTTGTACCTTTCCTTGTACTAACTAATTTAGGATTCCTTATTTACTGGTTAATTAAGCTTCATAAAAACACACTTTTATCAGCTTTTGTTTTACTTATAGGCTGGTTTGTAGCTCCGCCTCTTCTTAAATTTTCTAACAAGGAGATAGTTCTTACTAATGATTTAAAAGTAATGAGTTATAATGTAAGGATGTTTAATTATTACAAGTGGAATGATGATGTTACTACTGAACAAAAAATTTATGAGTTTATAAATAATGAATCTCCAGATGTTATTTCACTACAAGAGTTTTATCAATCAGATTTATTAGATATTAAACTTCCTTATAAATATATAAAAACAAAATCTGCTACTAATAAATTTGGTCTTGCTATTTATTCAAAACATCCAATTGTAAATTCGGGTTCTTTAAATTTTAAAAATAGCGCTAACAATACAATTTTTATTGATATTGTAAAAAACATGGATACCATACGTATATATAATGCACACCTCGAATCTTTAAAAATTAATCCTAATAAAGAAAATTTTGGAGAAAAGAGTTCTGAACGTTTATTCAAACGTTTATCTAACGGATTTAAAAAAACAGGTAAGTCAAACCGAAAGTATTATTAAACACGAATATAGCTGGAAAGGTAAAAAAATTATGTGCGGTGATTTTAATAATACTTCTTACTCATGGGTATATCGAAAATTATCAAAAAACAAAAAAGATGCTTTTATTGAAGGAGGTTTGGGTTCTGGAAAAACCTTTCGTTATATATACCCTATGCGAATTGACTTTATTTTAACAGACAAAAGTGCTGTTATAAATCAGTTTAAAACATACAATGACAATAAACTTTCTGACCACTACCCTATTATGAGTCGTTTAAATTGGTAATTTTAGTTCTTATTTTTAAAAATAATGTATTTTTGCCTGCACCAAATAAAAACATATGAAACATTACGATGTAGCTGTAATTGGTAGTGGCCCTTCAGGCGCTTCAACAGCTTTTCATTTAGCTAAAAAAGGAATTTCAACTGTTATTATAGAAAAAGAAACGTTACCACGTTATAAAACTTGTGGTGGTGGTTTTGTTTTTAGAGGACGTAAAAATTTACCTTTTGAGATTGACGAAGTAGTTGAAAAAGAATTTCATACTGTTGATATTTATTTAGGTGACAAACTACATTTTAAAACTCATAGAGAAGATCCAACTATTTCTATGATTATGCGTGACTCTTTTGATAATCTTATTACTCAAAAAGCAAAAGAATTTGGAGCTACTTTATTAGAAAATCACAAGTTAAAAGGATTATCTTTTGAAGGTAATCTAATCACTTTAGAAACATCACAAGGTAATATTACTGCTAATTTTGTAATTGCTGCTGATGGTGCTTTAAGCCCTACAGCTAAAATGGCTGGTTGGAAAGAAGATACTCGAAAATTAATTCCAGCTTTAGAGTATGAGGTTGAAGTTTCTGATGAAGATTTTGAACGTTTATCAAAAGAAGTTCGTTTTGATATTGATGCTATTCCTTATGGATACGCATGGAGTTTCCCTAAAAAAAATCATTTATCTATAGGAGTTGCTTCTGCTAGAAGAACTAAAATTAATTTAAAAAAGTTTTACCAAGAATATATGGAAACACTTGGTATTACAAATGTAATTAGTGAATCTCAACACGGGTTTCAAATTCCTGTATCTCCTCGTACTGATGGTTTTGTTAAAAACAATGTCTTTTTAATTGGAGATGCTGCAGGTTTTGCTGACCCTATAACCGCTGAAGGTATTTCTAATGCAATTTACAGTGGGAAATTAGCTGCTGAAGCTATTATTGAAAGTAATAAAAATAATGAGCTTGCTGGTAAATTATATATAGAAAAAATAGAAGAAAACTTATTACCAGAAATTAAAACTGGTTTATGGCTTTCTAAATGGTTTTACGAACAAAAAACAGTTAGAAATATTTTACTAAAAAAATTCGGTCAACAATTTAGTGAAGCAATGGCTGATGTGTTTCATGGTGACAGAAGTTATCCTAAAGACATTAAGAAAACAATTAAACAACGAATTAAGGATTTAGTATTCTAATTCTAAGTACCAAAAAATAATACCTTTTAAAAAAACGCTCTAAATGAATATTTAGAGCGTTTTTTATTAAATACTAAAACTCATATAAACATAAGTTTACTCTAATTAATAGTACTTACATAAAACAAAAAACACCATCAAAATGTTGATGGTGTTTTATTATATGAAACCTATTAAATTCTTAAGGGTTCTTCAATTTTTCAATTGCTGCCTTTTTCTCTTGAATTTCAGCTTTTATTTTATCTAATCTTTGGTTTATTTTAGAAACTATAGATGCTTTTCTATTTATTTCTTTTTGAGTAGCATTATCATCAGCTTTAACTTTAGCTAATTTAGCCTGTGCTCTTTTTAAACCTTCTTGACCACTTATTAAAATCTCTTCATTAACGATAATATCATCTTCTAACTCATTGATTTTATCACGATTCGCTTCAATTTTCTGATTTCTAATTGCTTCTTTTTGCTTAATTATTTTTTCTTTCTCTACTTTTATCTCACTATCAAGTCTATTTAACTTTTCAGCTTCTTTTAAAAGTTCTTCTTGCTCTTTACGATATTTCTCTTCTCTTTCTTTTCTTTCTCTTTCTAACTTTTCTCTTGCTATTTTTAACCTTTCTTGACGTTCAGCTAATTCTTTTTCGTTATTCAGAAATGCAGTTTTCTCAACTTTAGTTTTAACTTTAGCTACTTTTGTTACTCCTTTTTTAGCCGTTTTTTTCCCTAAATCTTCTTTATAATTAACTAAAGTTCTTTTTTGCTTCTTTATTTTTTTATCTAAAGTGTTTAATCTACTTTGAACATTAGCAAAAATTTTACGTTTTCTTTCAATTTCTTTTCGTGTAGATTTTTTAGTTTTTTCTGTATTTGAAAATCTTTTCTTGATTCTTTCTAAACCATCAATTCCACTTACTAACATTTCTTCGTTAACGCGAATCTCTTCTTCTAAATTTCCAATTTTTTTTCTAATTTCTTTTGATGTTTCTTGAGCAGTTGCTTGTTGTACATTTACGAAACTCAAAAAAGCAATTAAAGGGATAATGAACTTTAATATTCTCATTTTATTAAATTTAATTTAAATAACATTTACTTGAAATGCGACACATATTAGCAATTTTAGTCACATTTTTTCATTTAACTTTTGTGGGCACAAATGAAATAATATTATTTTACAATTCCTAATTATTTTAACACCAAAAAAAACAATCAACAATCTGTTATACATCTATTTAGTTAATGAAGCTATAAATGAAACACAAACTAAAAACCTTCAAAATTTAACACTTTTTTAGTCTTTTTATTTCGTTTTAACTCCTAGTATTTCTTATTGATTATCTTACTATTTTTTTTAATTACTGTATTTTAGTCTATTGTAATATATTTAGAGTTGATATTTTTACTTTAATGATAAAAAACACATTTGATTAATCATTAAAAAAGGGTTCTAGCAATTCAAATAACAAAAAAAAACAAGCCATAAATAAGGCTTGCTTTTATCTTTTATAAATAACTACTCTAAAGTTATTGAATAAAGTAAACTTTTTTAATTTTATTATTTTCTATGTGATATATAGCAACTGCTTCTAATATTCTATTTCCAAACTGAACACGCTCCTTATCTATTACAATATTTCCTTGACTAATTCTACTAACTAATTCACAATGTAAGTTCGGTGTGTTTTTAAACATTTGAGCATATCCTTTTCTCATTGTTTCTTTACCTTTATATTGTAATTTATTTGGATAATTATATACCTCAACATCATCTGCATATGGTTCTAAAAAGGCATCAATATCTCTTAAGTTATAAGCATTTAATTGCCTTTGTGCTAAATCAGCAGGAGTGGTTTGAAGTATTTTAGAAGGTGTAAAAACCTCTCCTTTGTTTATCACTTTATTAATCTTGGTTATATTCTCTATATTTTCAATTGGATTCGCATCTAATAAAATAAGGTTTGCTTTTTTTCCAACACTAACGGTTCCGAATTCTTTTTCTTTATTAAGAACTTTAGCACCATTTATAGTAGACGCAGTTATTAATTGCCAATTATTCATTCCACTTTTATGCATCGCTTTTAATTCTGCTAAATAAGAAGAAGCATGTAACGTTCCAATATTTCCTGCATCAGTTCCTGTAGCTATTAAAACTCCTGCATCAGACAACTTTTTAAGATTAGTCATCATTATTGACCTACTTTTTTTAGAGCGAGCAATACTTGCTTTGGAATTAACACTTTTCTTATAACGTTTTATAAGTAGAGTATCTGGTAAGTGTTTTAAATCAAGTAACGACCCTAATTGATCAGGATCTGCTTTTTCTAACTCATGATGACTCATTTTTATCTTTTGTCCTAATGTGTTCATATAACCATCATACACTACTAATGTTGGACAAAGAACTGTTTTCTTTTTTAACAATAACTGAACAAAATCATCTTTTAACTCTTCATCATCCACACTATGCACTAAAAAATCACATCCGTTTTCTACCGCCAACTGAGCCGTAATTCTTTGAGAAGCGTGAACTGCAACTTTCAAATTATTTTCATGAGCTTTATCTATAATTGCTTTTACTATTGGTAAATTTTTTCGCGCACTCTCTTCTTTTGAAAGTCCATCAGTACCAACTATATACCAAATTTTAATAAAATCAGGCTTGTATGCTAATTGTTCTTCTACCATTTTAACTCCATCTTCTTTAGTTTTTACTAAATTAAAAGGAGCATCGTTTTTTAAGTTTTTATAGGCTTTAGGTAAATATGTTGTTAACAAAGGTCCTGTCATATAAACAGAAGGACTCTTCTTATTTTCTTTATACTTATCTCTTGCTTTTAATAAATTATAAGTTGCTCCAACATCTATTACATTTGTAATCCCATTCTGTAAATATCGTTGCATTTTATTCTCCATTTTAGTGTGAGAATTTTTTATTTCTTTATGATAAGGCAAGTCTTTTCGCAAGTCTATTACATCTGGTCGTGTATAGAGTCCTCCACTTTGAAAAAAGTGGATATGAGCATCAGTTAATCCAGGAAATAAAAATTTTCCTGTTCCGTCTATTATTTTCCCTTTAGAAGGTATTTTTATTTTTTTACTAGATTTAATCGAAGTAATAATATCATCTGTAATTTCTACAGTTTGATTAGATACTAATCTTTGTTTTTCTACATCAACTATTGTAACATTTGTAATATAGGTTTGTGCACACAGTGGCACAGATGAAATTACTAGAGCCAACACTCTTAAAAACTTATTTTTCATATTATATTTTGTTTGATTAGGGTTACATACTTTTATAAGTACTGCTTTTTTTGTAATGTGTTACAGTTAACGAATATAAATATTAAAGTTCAAGAAAATTCATTTCTTCTATAAACACAAAAAACTCCAATTGGAGTTTTTTTATGTTATTTTGAATCGAACTTATTCTTTTAATACTTTTTTTAAAGCCACTTTACTATTGGTGTTTTCTATTTTTAATAAATAGATTCCACTAGGTAAATTTGTAAAATCAATAATCACTTCTTTACTTTTTATGAGCTCTTCTCCTAAGATGTTAAATACACTAATACTTTTAATTTTATCTACCTTAGAAAAATTAATAGACAACTTGTTATTTACTGGATTAGGAGCTATTAAAATTCTTTGAGTAAAAACATCATCAATATTAGCTGTAGCAGTACAAGTTTCACTGTAACTAGCTGTAGTATCTTTACACCAACCTCTGTAATTTGTTCCTGTATAACATGTAGGATAAGTAGCCTGTTTATTATCTACTTCAATACATATTAAGTTTGAATTATTATTAGCAAACATTGTTCTTATCCTACCATTATTACCATTCTTAACATTTAAATTCACTAATTTGTTATCTCCACAATTTAAATTTTGAATTAATTTATTATTAGAAACATCTAAACTGGTTAGTTGATTTTCCATACAATATAAACTAACTAAACTTGTAGTACCTTTTACTTCTAGAGTTGTTAATTGATTTTCATAACAAGATAATGCTTTTAATTTTTTATTACTAGAAACATTAAGAGTTTTCAGCCTGTTTTTATAACAGTATAAATTTATTAATTCTTTATTATTAGAAACATCTATACTTCTTAATTGGTTATTATAGCAAAATAGTTCAGTCAAAGCAGTATTATTTGCAACATTTAAGCTGCTTAAATAATTATCAGAACATACTAACTTTGTTAGTAACTTATTTTTTGAAACATCTAAATTTGTTATTAAATTTCGAAAGCATTGTAAATTGGTTAATTTTATATTCTTAGAAATATCTATACTTCTTAATTGATTTCCCCAACAAGTTAACCCCGTTAAATTAATAAAAGCTTCAATCCCTTTTAATGATCTAATGCTTCTAAAAGAACAATCAATTGTTTCTGTAAACCTCTCTGCTTCGGTTATTTGAATTTCGGAATCGCCATTTATATTAATACTAGTATTACTTAATAAGTATTTTTTAAAATTAGCATCAGAAATACTTACATTTTGAGATGCAGTATTACAATCTTCACTATAACTAGCTGTACTATCTATACACCAGCCAGCATTCCCATTTTTATTACAGCTAGGTTTTGTTGTATTTTTATCATCTACCTGAATACAGGTTAAATTTGGATTAATATCAGCCCACATAATCATGTTGCTATTGTTCCCATTTTTTAAATTTAAACTAGTTAACTTATTATCTGTACAATTTAACCAAGTTAATTTACTAGCATTAGAAACATCAATACTTTTTATATAATTTTTATTACACCATAATCTATCTAAAGCCTTGTTTTTTGAAACATCTAAACTAGTTAACTGATTATCAGAACATCTTAAAAAATACACTGCAATATTTTTTGAAACGTCAATATCAGTAAGCTCATTTCTCCAAAAACTTAATCCTTCTAATAAGGTGTTTTTTGAAACATCTAGGTTTGCAAGTTGATTTGTATTACAATCTAGCCAAGTAAGTTTTGTGTTTTTTGAAATATCTAAACTTCCTAATTTATTTATAGGGCATTTTAACCTATTTAATTCAGTAGCTCCAGAAACATTTAAACTCGTAAGTTTATTGTTATCACAATACAAGTTTTTTAAAGCTACATTTTTTGAAACATCTAAACTTGTTAATTGATTATTTGAACAGTTTAATTCTGTTAATGAAGTAAATGCTTCAATACCGGTTAGGTTAGTAATATTTTTATTCATACACCAAATAAGTCCATTATGGGCTTTCGCTTCACTCACTTGTATCTCATTATCTCCATTAGTGTTTATAGTTTTATTTCCTACCAAATATGCTTTAAAATTGGCATCAGGAATAGAAACGTTTTGAGCAGTTAAAAAAGAAGCATAGCAAAATACTACTACTAAAAAGTAATACTGTTTCATAGTTTTTTTTTAAAAATTTTGAGCAAAATTAATAAAATATTCATTGTTTACAAATTACCTAAATTAGCTTTTGAAGTTATTAAGTAACTTTCTTCGTTTTATATAAGATGAAGACATTCTTTGCAACTATTACAAAGTTAAAATTTCTTACACTTTTCAATATTTTTACAATAGGCCTTCTTACTAAACTTAAAAGTGATAATTTATTACTTGATGAAACTGTACTCTTAAGTTTCTCATTCGATTTGTAATTGCTTAAATTAGATGCTTAAACTTCGATGTAAATTATTTATAAATACCTAAACTAAATGGCAATAGGAAATATAGCAGATTTTGTAAAGGAATTACAGAATATTCCAAAAATGAAGAACTATGAGCTCTTTTTCAGAGGGCACTCTGATTTGAATTATGGTTTAGAACCAAGCATTTATAGAAATAAAAGATTAATATCTAATGAAAATAAACTGTTCAAAGAATTTATTTTAAGAACCCCTTCAGATTTTTTAAATGAGAAAAGTGCTTTAGAAAAACTAGTGAAAATGCAACACTATGGTTTACCCACACGACTGTTAGATATTACAACTAACCCGCTTGTTGCTTTATACTTTGCAAGCAGCAGTAAAGGAAAAAGAGATGGAAAAGTAGTTGCTTTTAAAGTACCTAAGAAAGATATCAAATATTACGACAGTGATACCGTAAGTGTTATTGCTAACATTGCTAAAAGACCTAGCTCTTTTTCAGTTGAGAAAATAAGGGATTTAAGTACTAAAGAGTTTAACGATGAAATAGGATACTTGATTCACGAAATTAAAGAAGAGAAATCTTACTTTCAATCAATAATCAATCCTGAAGACATTGAACGAGTTGTTGCTGTGAAAGTAAAACAGAGTAATAATAGGATAATTAAACAAAGTGGTGCTTTTTTAATATTTGGTATTGACGGACATAAAACCAAACCAGCTAAAATACCCAATGAATGGATATTAAATCTTGATTCAACAGGTGTAGATTTCAACATTAACAACGATAGTAAAGAAAATATAATCAACGAATTAAATGTATTAGGAATTAATGAGTCTACCTTGTTCCCTGAACTTGAAAATCAAGCAAAATACCTTAAGAAGTACTATGGGTAAACAATTAATAAACGAAACTAACTATTACAATTTTCAAGTTCTAATATCTTTTTATATAAATTAGCACAAAATGCTATACCATGAAAGCAGTTATTAAAATATGCGCCCTTTTATTAATTTTCAACTTACAGTCTTGTAAAAATCTAGTTCAAAATACTAAAAATCAACAATTAACGACTGTGTTTGATTTCTCAACCATTGAGAAATTTAGGAATTCTAAATCTAAAGGATTATTTATTAACGATTACGATAACCTATTTACTACTGTTCAAATAAACGAACTTTCAGATATTATTTATAACTATAATTTAAAAACAACACGACAAATAGTACTTGTAACCATTGACAATATTACCCCATATACTGATATTCAAAAATACGCTACCGATTTATCAAACTATTGGGGTGTTGGAACTTCTGAAAAAAATAATGGCCTTACAATCTTACTATGTAAATCTTGTAAAAAAATCACCATTGTAACTGGTACCGGTACTCAATTGATTTTAACTGATGAAATTTGTAAAAAAGTAATCGATGAAAAAATAATCCCTGAATTTAAACAAGGAAATTATTATACTGGTTTAAAAAATGGACTACTTGAATTAATTGATAAGTGGTAGATAAATAATTATACTACTACAAATCTATTTCTTTTAACGCCTTGATATTATTACGTTCCAAGAAAGCATCAATAGTTTCAAAGTGCTCAATAACACGTTGGTCTTTAAATTCAAATACTTTTTGTGATAATCCTTGTAAGAAATCACGGTCGTGAGATACTAGTATTAATGTTCCATCAAAATGCAACAATGCTTCTTTAATTACATCTTTTGAACGTAAATCTAAATGATTTGTAGGTTCATCTAAAATCAATACGTTTACAGGCTCTAACAATAACTTAACCATCGCCAAACGTATTTTTTCTCCTCCAGAAAGTACTTTTACTTTTTTATCAATATCCTCGCCACCAAACATAAAACGACCAAGAATATTTTTTATTTGTGTACGAACATCTCCTTCTGCAACCTCATCTACCGTTTGAAAAACAGTTAACTCAGGATCTAATAACGAAGCTTGATTTTGCGCAAAATATCCTACTTTAGCGTTATGTCCTAATCCACATTCTCCTTCAAAATCAATTTCTCCCATAATAGCTTTTATCATGGTTGACTTCCCTTCTCCATTTCTTCCAACAAAAGATACTTTCTCTCCACGTGCAATTGAAAAACTTGCTTCTTTAAATACTATTAAATCACCGTATTTTTTAGTTAAGTTCTCAACCTTTACTGGATAATCTCCAGAACGAGGAGATGGTGGAAAGCGTAATTTTAAAGAAGTTGTATCTACCTCATCTATTTCAATAGGAACAATTTTTTCTAACATTCGCTCACGTGATGCTACTTGATTCGTTTTTGAATAGGTTCCTTTAAAACGTTCTATGAACCCTTTAATATCAGCAATTGTTTTTTGTTGCTCTTGATACGCTTTTAACTGATGTGATCTACGTTCTTTCCGTAACTCTAAATAATGGGAATAATTAGCTTTATAGTCATGAACTGTCCCCATAGTAACCTCAATAGTTCTATTAGTAATATTATCAATAAATGCTTTATCATGTGATATTACTACAACTGCTTTCGCTTTATTCAATAAAAAGTTTTCCAACCAAATTACAGACTCAATATCCACATGGTTAGTAGGCTCATCTAATAAAATTAAATCAGGTTTTTGCAATAGTATTTTAGCTAATTCAATACGCATTCTCCAACCTCCACTAAATTCAGAAGTTAATCTTTCAAAATCATTTTGCTTAAAACCTAATCCTTTTAACGCTTTTTCAACCTCAGCCTCGTAGTTAACTTCTTCTAACGCATAATAACTTTCTCCTAAATCAGAAACACGCTCAATAATTTTCATGTACTCTTCCGATTCATAATCAGTACGTGTTTCTAACTGTTTATTTAGCGATTCCATTTCATTTTTCATTGCAAAAATTGCTTCAAAAGCTTTGGATGCTTCCTCACGTACTGTACATTTATCTTCCATTAATAAATGCTGGGGTAAATAGGCAATTACTGTATCTTTAGGACTTCTTACGGCTCCTTTAGTAGCTTTAGAAACTCCTGCTATAATTTTCATCATAGTAGATTTTCCTGCCCCATTTTTACCCATTAAGGCAATTTTGTCATTTTCATTAATAACAAAAGACACATCACTAAACAAAGCCTTTCCACTAAATTCAACTGTTAATTGATCTACAGTAATCATAAATTATTCATTTTGAATCGCGAAAATACTAATTTTGTTGGTGTCTATTTTGATTATTTAAATAGGTTTTTTATTAACTTAATTACTAGCTAATAAAATTTTGAGTTCCGTTTATACTGCTATTTAAATATATAAGCAAAACTAATTCGATCACTTACTTAATAAATGTTATTTATATCTATTTATTTTTATATTAGTTGTACCTTGTAACACATATAACTCTCTTATAAAGAAATATTTTTATCTGTTTTTAGTTATACATACTCAAAATCAGTGTTTTTAATACTTGCAAATTATTTCTTTAAATGATCAATTTATTTTTCCAAAACGCCGCAGCTGGTCTTCTTTATTCAGATGAATTATCTCTTGAAATTAATTCCATTTCTAGTCTTTCAAGTTTACGATTAGTATTGGAAATTTCTGTTATACGTTCTGAACCTCTATCTGCTAAAAACTCTCTTGTTTATTTTGTTATAAAAAACGACAAACTAAGCGGAAAAGTAAAACACCAGATTGTTACTCATTTTGAAAGCCATGATAGGTTCCGGTTTTATTAACTAAGTTTTCCTTCTTTAATATTATAATGCATTAAAAAAACTATTTTATACTTATAAGGTATAAACAAACCTAAAAGTAACAAAACGGGGCTGAATAAATGTTTCAGAACTAAATACTGAAAAATTATTAGCACTACTTCTTATTTGAGAATCTATATTTAATAAATTGGTTGCTTTAATTTCATATTCCCATTTTGCATCTCTGTTTTTTCTATACGAAAGAGTTGCATTCCAGTTTTGAAAAG
The DNA here is from genome assembly GCF_900105985.1 of Tenacibaculum sp. MAR_2010_89. Taxonomy (NCBI): domain Bacteria; kingdom Pseudomonadati; phylum Bacteroidota; class Flavobacteriia; order Flavobacteriales; family Flavobacteriaceae; genus Tenacibaculum; species Tenacibaculum sp. MAR_2010_89. Next base: position 88,250 of record NZ_FNUB01000004.1, read on the forward strand.
ACTGTGATTCTCCATTTCCAAGATCTTGATTAGTATATGAATAATTAGTACGAAAAGAAACTGTTTTCCATATATAGGCATCAAACTCAATTGAAGGTGCATTGGTTACAAAAGTTGTTTTACGACTTCCTTGATTGTTTGTAGATACACTATAACGATATCTTAAATTTATATTAGGTGCCTTTAAATAATTTGTACGAATACCAGGCGTATAGCTTTGAGTGTACCTTTCATTTAATGATTGTACTCCCTGAATAAATTGATTAATTTTACTATAATTAAAACTTGTACTTAAACTTGCTCTTATTTTACCAAATGTTCTTTGTACACGGCTAAACACATTCACATTTTCATCTGCAAAATTAGAATTAAAAAAAGTACTGGTTCTAATTACATTTTCAAAGTTTGTTACACTTCTTACTTGATCAATATTACTTGAATATGCTGCCCTTGCAAATACATTAGTATAATTAAACAAATTAAAACTACTGTAAAAAAGACTAATATTATGTGATAATGCATTTTGAAGTTCTGGGGCACCAAATTGAATACTATTGTAATTATTCAACATCAAGCCTTCAGCTAAACGTGTTACATCAGTAAATTGATTTCGCATTTCATAGCGTAATGTTAAAGCCTCGCTTTTTTTAAATTGTATTCTGGTTTCAAAGTCTGGTAAAATTCTAAAAAAATTATCTTCATATACTTTTCCAAATTGAATATTCTTATTTCCGTAAGCATGAACCGAAAAACCAGGTGTAACAGTAAACTTTCCTTTTTTAAAACGATAGTGAACTCCTAAATATATATCACTAAAATTATATTCAATATCATTGCTTGCCTTCCCATTATTGATTGTAGGAGTAGGATTAAACCTTGATCCATTATCAAGAAACTGAAAAATAGTTGAATTAAATTCTTGCTTACTTAAAATAGTTCCTAATGTTAGATTTAAATTACTTTTAGTATTAATAATATTATAGTAATCTAATTTAGCATCTAATTGATTGGATTTAATGCGCCTGTTTTGAGCAAGATTGTATGTATTTAAAGATGTATCTAAACCTAAAGCATTTGCTGTTGTATCAAATGGATCATTAGCATTAGGATCATTTACTAACACAGCATTATAAAATGGATCTTCATTTTTGATTAAGTGCTGAGCCTCTAAAGCAAAAATATTCGTTTCATTTAAAGTGTAATAGTAGTTTATATTTTGATTGATACTATATGGTGTAACTTCATCTATTTGATTCGTATTACCAACTACTGTAGAAAATATGTTTTGATTTTGTCTATCATTTGATATTCTTCCAATCACATCGTAATCTACTTGATTATTTACATTAGGTTTGTAAGATGCACTTAGTTTTAACAATCCTTGATTTGAACGTTCATTACTAGTTTGTTCAGTAGCTTCATCTGGAATTCCCAAATCTTTATTTGTATATTGAACAAAACTTGTTTCTTTAGAAAGTATTTGACTACTATTGTAAATAAGGAAACCACTTAAATCTAATGATTTTTTAGGAGAATAACTAAAGTTTGCTGTTGCTAGTTGATTTTCAATCTCTAAAGCATTCCCTTGGCTAGTTAAAAAATTAAGGCTGTTATCTCCTAAATTTATACTTGTCCCACTACTTCTACTTGGAGCTCTAAAACCTCCTCCGAAACCTCTAATATCTCTTCGGTTTAAAGCTACTTCTCCAATATTATTAACATCTCCTATAAAATTTACACTGTACTTAGGTGTATAATAAAACAACTTCGGTTGTACTAAGTAAAGTTCTTCCTGTGGTGCTGTTCCTGCTCCTACCGTTACGTTACCAAACCAAAAACTCTCTTTTCCTTTTTTCAACTTGATATTTAAAGCAACATTATCTTGATTATTTCTTACACTACTTAGTTGACCTACTTCTGAATAATTACGTAGAACTTGAATTTTATCTACTGCTTTTGAAGGAATATTTTTCGTTGCTAATTTGGTGTCTCCATCAAAAAAATCTTTTCCATTTACCATTAACTTATTAACTACCTTACCTTCTACCTCTATTTGTCCTTCTTCATTTATCTCTACTCCTGGTAGCTTTTCTAAAACGTCCTCTAACTTTCTTTCTGTTCCATTTTTAAAAGAATCTGCATTATAAATTAAAGTGTCTCCTTTTATAGTCACTGGCATTTCATAAGTAACTTCTACTTCATCTAAAGTATTATCTAACTGCAGTGTAAAGTTTTTAATAATTTTATTTTCTTTAGTAACCAAAACTTCTTCTAACGTTTTCATTCCCACATAGCTTATTTGAACTTTATATGTTTCATTCTTTTTAAGTTCTAACTTGTATGTACCATCAGAATTGGTAATTCCATATGATTCTAATAAATCTGTTGCTTTATTTATAGCTATTACATTTGCTAATTCTAAAGGAGTATTTAAACTATCTTTTACAATTCCTTGAAAACTTATTTGTGCGTAGGAATTGATTATTATAAATAAAAACAAGAAACTAACTGTTTTTTTCATGATGTGAAATGACTTATGGTTTATAAAAAGTTTTATTTTAACTATCTCCTTCTTCTTCCTCTGTTATTTCTCATTTCAATCATTTTTCCTTTAATAGTTTTTTGGTATTCACTCTTTGTTATTTCTTTTCCTTTTTCAGGAGCCTCTATAATTATTTCTTCTTTAGGATTTAAAACTACTTTAGAACACAACATAATGGTATTTCCAGCTCCTACCTCAAGTATAAGTCCTGGTAATCCCCAATATTCTGCAGGACCATGGCTAACGGGTATCTGTGGTGTATACCAAGCTTCGACATCTGTCATTTTCACAGTTTCTTCTTTATCTTTACTTGGCCTTAAATCGCTCCATGAAAAATTATACCACGTTAACTCTGATGTTGGTATAGACGCAGTAGCCTTAAAACACAAATACTTTCCTATTTTTTTAGATTCTTTTCCAAGTTTCCACTTAATTACTTGTAACTTGTCTTTTACTAAAAATTTTTTCCCATAAAACTCTTGACTTTGTACCAATGTATTTTCTTTTACATTTTTGTATTGTTCTCCTTGTGTAAAATTTTTCCCCCAAGAATCTGTTGCTCCAGAAATAGCATCTAACTTATCTTCTTCTTTAAAATAAGATTCTTTTTTATTAAAATTTAATACATATGTTTTTTCTAATCTATTTTTTAAACGTGCTTGAATTTTCTTTTTCTGAGCTTCGCTCATTCTTGCTCCCCATCGGCCTAACTCCATTTTAGATTTAGAAAAATATACTGCTTGACCAGTAAACTCTTTTGCTGTTGGTTTAAAAGATACAAGAATGAAAAAAATAAGAAAACTTAATTTATAAAGAATTGGTTTCATAATGAGAGTTGATTTAATTTTTGTTTAACAAATATACATAAACATTAAACAAAACAATATTTCTTTAAAGAAATTTAACATTTACTCAGGATTTAAAGATACTAAAAACCAATATTTTATGCATGTTTAGTGGAGGTCTTAGAGTTAAAACATAGAGAAATCAATAAAACAATTATGTTAAAATTTGTTCATTTGGCTTAAATTTTGATGCTTTCTCAGCTTAAAATCACAAACCAAAAGCATTAAAAAAATCTAATTATATGGGTAAATTATCTTTTAGAGAAGTAAAAGAACTAGCATCAACTAAAAATTTAACTGATAAAACTTATTTTACTCCATTTGGAGGTGGGGTAAATAAGAAAGCATACGGAATTAACAATTCTCCTTGGATTGTATTGAGTGCTCCTAAATCAAAAGAGCGTTTAATTAAAGCAGAAATTGATCAAATTTTATCCCTTAAGAAAAATGGTGTTTACACACCTGACTTAGGAGTTTCAACTACTGATGAAGCTATTTTTGAGGTTCAAGAAAATACTGAGAAAAAAATTGCTTTTATTGAAGAAAAAATTGATGGATTTGAAATACCTAGAGCTGGCACCGCTTTTTCAGAAGATGAAGTTAAAAAATTCAGTATTCAAATTCTTAAATTTATAGCAACTCAACCTACTATAGAAGATGCTGAAATAAAAAGAGAAAATGCCATTAAAAGTATTGAGCTTTTAATTCCGCAAATTAAAAAAGCTGATGTTCCAGATTTTCAAGTACGATTTGATAACGCTACAGGTAAAATATTAACCTTAGATCCTGGTGATCCATTAAACTCTGAAAATGCTCAAGACAAACACTTAAGGTGGTTAAATTTTTGGCAAAAAGATTTAGCTGATAAACGCTACTTATCAAGACTTTGGAATGAACAACATCCAAATAATAAAGTAAATTCTAACGGAAGTAGTTGGAAATAAAAATTCATTTTTTTAAACACCATTATTTTAATGGTGTTTTTTTAAATCACGTTTTATTTTATTTCTTAACACTATAATATCAGTAATATGAGTGTAAATAACTATTGGTACAATTACCCCAGCCAACAATATAATTGGAAAGTACGCTATTCCTCTGTTGGGTACTGAATATCCAAACTTTGTATAAAATAACTCTTGTGATAAAAACCCATTAGTCAATATAAATAGTATAAAAACCAACCCTATTATATTCCAATACAGCAATAATTTATCACTTATTTTTTTAAAATTTAATAAAATAACTAATACAATTGAAGTAACACCAGGAATAATATCATAGTTCCATCCTTCATAAGTCATTTCAATAGGAATCCATTTATGTATTGCTAACTGAAATAATAAAAGTTCTACAGGAAATCGAAGAATATGAACAGCCGTACTCCATCGTAAATCTCTCTTTTGATAAACAACACTTCTATTAACCAGAAAAATGATAAAAAAAATTACAGGCAAAAGCACAAATAAAAATCTAGAAAAAACATCTCCTTCTTTAAAATGATATACTCCATTGTATGCCATTACAGAAATAAATACTATCCAAAAAATGATTAAAGCTTTAGTACTATTTTTTAATTGATTTGATTTTTCGAATAAGAAAAGAGCATAAAAAGTTATTATTAAAAAAGATACAGAAATATATATTGGTAAATTAGGAATCATAATTCATAAAATTAGATATCCAAAAATAATCTACTACGTAAAAAAAAATCTTGTCATATGACAAGAAATACTAGTTAGCTAACTCTTTTCTAATTCTACTTAACGATGTATCTGTTATTCCTAAAAAAGAAGCAATCTGCTTTAAAGGTGCTTTTTGGATAACTTCTGGTCTGTTTTTTAATAAGTTTTGATATCTATAAGTAGCAGTATCTGTTATCATTGCCAAACTTCTTTCTTTTAAGGCAAAGAAATTTTTAACCAAATGTTCTCTACCCCAGTCTCTATATTTTTCAAACTCATTAAAGTGCTCATTAAAAACAGTAACGTGTTTACTCCACAAAATACAATCTGACAACGCTTGAATATATTCCTTAGATGGTAATTTTAAAAAAAATGAACTTTCTTCTATGATTAAACTGTTCTTTGAAAAAAAGTTAGTAGTAACCTCTTCTCCTTCATAATTTATAACAAATGAACGAATGAACCCATCAGTTATAAAATAATATGCATCAGAAATTTGACCTGCTTTTAAGAGAAAATCTCCTTTTTTTACAGTAGTTTTTTTATACCCTGAAGCAATACTTTCTAACTCGTTTTTTGTAAAACCTATCCCTTCAAACTCTTTTAATAAAAGATCATTATCATTCATTATTAATGTAGAATTTTAAATAACAACTCTTTTAAAATGTCTGATTGTGGCATAGCATTAGCTCCAACCCCCTTACTTTTAACATCTGCATCTCTTAATAACCCTATTATTTGAGACACTTTTCGCATGGGGTAATTTCGTCCTGCAGTAGCATAATCATCAACAAAATAAGGATTCACACCCAAAGTTTTAGCTACTGACCCTTTAGATTTATCTTTTAAACCATGATACATTAACATTTGTGTAAAAAAACTATTCAATAATGAAATAGTCATTACTAAAGGATTATTCTTAGGGTTTTGAGCAAAGTAATTAATAATTCTATTAGCCTTAACCACATCTTTTTGACCTACAGCTTTTCTTAACTCAAAGTTATTAAAGTCTTTAGATATTCCAATATTCTCTTCTATATGAGAAGGATTAATAATTGTTTCAGCTGGTAATACAGAAATTAACTTATCTAATTCGTTACTTATTTTACTTAAATCTGTTCCTAAAAACTCAACCAACATCTGTGAAGCCTTAGGTTCAATATTGTATTTTTTTCCTCCTAAAACTTTACGAATCCAATCTGCAACTTGGTTTTCATACAACTTCTTGCTCTCGTAAATCAGGCCATTTTTAGCAATTGCTTTGTATGCCTTTTTACGTTTATCAAGTTTTTTGTATTTGTAATTAAAAACTAATACAGTAGTTGGCTGTGGATTACTGGCATAACTTTCAATTTTATCTATAGTCCTACTTAAATCTTGTGCTTCTTTTACGATAATTACTTGGCGATCTGCCATCATAGGATATCGTTTAGCTGATGATACTATTTCATCTATAGAAACATCTCTTCCATACATTACTACTTGATTAAACCCTTTTTCAGATTCGTCCAAAACATTTTTTTCAATGTATTCAGAAATTTTATCAATATAATACGGTTCTTCACCCATTAAAAAATAAATAGGCTTAAGAGCTCCGTTCTTTATATCATTAACTATATGTGTTACGTCGTTCATTTAAAATAAGTAAACAATTGAAAATTAAATATTGAAAGTTTTTATATTTTTGACTAATGCAAAAACTGAATTTACCTACATATCCTTTCAAGCTCAAAAGTAACGAAAATAAGACGCTTATTTTTGATAGTTTACGAAAAAAATACATGGTACTAACTCCTGAAGAATGGGTTCGTCAACATTTTGTTCAGTTTTTAATTAATGAAAAAAAATATCCAACAACTTTAATTGCAATTGAAAAACAACTTACCATTAACAATTTAAAAAAACGTACGGACATTGTTATTTTTTCCCCTAACGGAACCCCTAATATAATTGTAGAGTGTAAGGCTCCAAAAGTAAAAATAACACAAGCTACTTTTGATCAAATTGCTCGTTATAACCTAAAGCTAAATGCTCAATTTTTAATAGTTACCAATGGTTTGGAGCATTTTTATTGCATGTTAGATACCGAAAATGAACGTTATATCTTTTTAAAAGATATTCCTTCATATAATTAATATTGTTCTCCATGGCTTTTAACTTAACAACTGAATTAACATCAATAGTAGAGAATGATTCTTGGATGCTTAACATTTTAAAAATAGTAAGAGATTTAAATTTAACTGACTGCTGGATTGGTGCTGGTTTTGTAAGAAATAAAATATGGGATTATAAGCACAACAAAGAAAGGTCTTTATTAAATGACATTGATGTTATTTATTTTGATAATAATTCATTTACTAAAAATGATGATTTCATAATTGAAGCTAAATTAACAAACATAAACTCAACCTTAAATTGGTCAGTAAAAAATCAATTTAGAATGCATACTAGAAATGGTCATCCTCCTTATAAAAACTGTGAACATGCAATTTCATTTTGGCCTGAAACTGCAACCTCAATTGCTATACGCATAAACACTAATAATAAAATTGAATTTATTGCACCTTATGGTTTAAGTGATTTATTTAACCTTATAGTTAAACCAACTCCAAATTTTAATTTAACAGTTTATAGAAAAAGAATAAATGAAAAGTCTTGGAGAAAAAAATGGCCTCTATTATCTTTTTATAATTATATAGAATAGTTTTTATTCTTCTTTTCAATAACTGTATTTGATTCAACAATGATAGATTCAAATTAACAAATTATTACCTTTTAAAACCACTTTAAAAGTGTAAGTTTGCGAACTTGAAAACTGCAATAGTCATATTAAATTGGAACGGTAAAAAGCTTTTAGAACAGTTTTTACCATCTGTCGTAAATTTTAGTGAAAATGAAGCTGAAGTATATGTAGCCGATAATGCTTCTACAGATGATTCTATTCAATATATCCAAACTTATTATCCATCAGTGAAAATTGTTAAAAACACAACTAATGGTGGTTATGCAAAAGGCTATAACGATGCCTTAAATTTTATAGATGCTGATATTTATTGTTTATTAAATTCAGACATTGAGGTTACTCAAAACTGGCTAACTCCTATTTTAGAAGTTTTTAAGAATGATAAAAATACTGCTATTATTCAACCTAAACTGCTAGATTTTAAAGATAAAAACAAATTTGAATATGCAGGAGCTGGTGGTGGTTTTATTGATTTATTTGGATATCCTTATTGTCGCGGACGTGTTTTTAATAATTTAGAAACTGATACTGGTCAATTTAACGATACTACTTCAATATTCTGGGCTTCTGGAGCATGTATGTTTATTCGTTCTGAAGTATACCATAACTTAGACGGTTTTGACGAAGATTATTTTGCGCATCAAGAAGAAATTGACTTATGCTGGCGTGCTCAAAATGAAGGTTATCAAATTAAATATGTTGGTCTTTCTACAGTTTATCATGTTGGTGGAGCTACTTTGCAAGAGAGCAATCCACATAAAACATTTTTAAACTTCAGAAATAGTTTACTAAACGTTGTTAAGAATGTACCAAAGCAATGGTTTTTATTTGTTGTTTTTTCTCGTTTAGTTTTAGATGGTATAGCAGGACTTAAATTTCTTTTAGAATTAAGGCCAATACATACCTTGGCAATTTTAAAAGCTCATTTTAGTTTCTACGCTAATTTTTTTAAGTTTTTAGGAAAGCGACGTACTCTACAAAAAAAATCAAATTACAACCTACATACTTCTATTGTTTGGCAGTATTTTGGTTTAGGTAGAAAAAAGTTTAAAGACTTACATTAAACTATTACAAAATATCTAAACTTCCTTTACCTTCTCTTATTACTTCAGGATAATCATCAGTTAAATCAATCACTGTTGAAGCGTAATTATCTCCATAACCTCCATCAACTACAACATCTACAATATTTTGCCATTTTTCAAAAATTAACTCAGGATCAGTTGTGTATTCTATAATTTCATCTTCATCATGAATTGAAGTAGAAACAATTGGGTTTCCAAGAGCTTCTACAATAGCCCTTGCTATTGTATTATCTGGAACTCGAATACCTACAGTTTTTCGTTTTTTAAATACTTTTGGTAATGAATTACTTCCCGGTAAAATAAAAGTATAAGGTCCTGGTAATGCTCTTTTTAATATTTTATATGTAGGTGTGTTAATTTGCTTTACATAATCAGATAAGTGACTCAAATCATTACATATAAATGAAAAATTAGCCTTTTCTAATTTTACACCTTTAATTTTAGCTATTTTTTCTAAAGCTTTTGTGTTTGTTATATCACATCCTAATCCATAAACGGTATCGGTAGGATAAATTATTATACCTCCATTTTGTAAAACCTTTACAACCTTGCTTATTTCTTTTGGATTAGGGTTTTCATTATATAACTTAATAAACTGTGCCATACTATAAACGTACTATATTATACATAAAACTCAATATTTGTCATTTTTAAATTTTAGATTACATATTAATAGTTATCAAAATCAAAATCATCTAAGCTTTCAAATTCGTCTTTAAAATCATCATTAAGACCTGAATGTATATCTTCAGCTTTAAATTCTTTGTCAGGAGCTTCAGTTGGAACTTCACCTACAGATAATATTACTTTGTTTTCAGAAATATTTTCATCAGTTTGATCTATTAATTCAATATAGAAAGTCCACATATGTAAAAAGTCATATACATAAATAAGCTTATCATTTGTATTACGCAACGTTTCGTGCACCATACAAATTGCCATTGACAAACCTTCTCCTGCCTCTGCCATATTAAACAATGGAATTTCCTCTCCTTGGTTCCACTCTTCATCTGTACGATAAAAAGAAGCCATTTCTTGCCCATCAAAACCAAATGCTTTAGCTACTGAAAAATGTAATTCTTCCAAAGATTTCTTTTCATCAATCAACAAAGTTCTTATTACATCTTCTTGTGTATCTAATATTGCACGTACTTTATACATTCTCTTGTTTTTTATGGGTACAAAAATACGTATTTTTGGGTGATTTTACTCTAGCATTTATTATGGATAAGCAACAGACTCTTGATAAACTTAATAGTTTTAATAAAAACACCCTAATGGAGACTTTAAATATTGAGTTTACAGACGTAGGTGATGATTTTTTAACCGCAAAAATGCCTGTTAATTCTAAAGTTCACCAGCCCTATGGTATTTTACATGGAGGAGCTACTGCTGCATTAGCTGAAACTGTTGGTAGTTGTGCTTCTGGCTTTTTATTTATTGATACTAAAACTCAAATTGCCAAAGGACTAGAACTTAGTATTAACCATATTAAAAGCAAAAAAGAAGGAATTGTTTTTGCCACTGCAAAACCAATTCACAGGGGTAAAACTACTCATTTATGGGAAGTTAAAATTGTTGATGAATATCATAACCTAATTTCTATTTGTAAAATCACTAATATTATATTAGCAAAAAAATAATGAGAAGACTTAAAAAATTTCTTAAAATAACAAGTATCATTTTTTGTTTTCTTTTAATAGGAGTCTATACACTTTTTGTTTATTTTTCTTCTCCTGATTCAGATAAAGATTTACTAGAAAAGTTTGATAAGTTTCCTCAAAAACCAATTATACAACATCAAAAATATAAAAACTTTAATTACAGAACTCTAAAAATTATTAAAGATACTAATTTACCTACGTTAGTATTTATTCATGGGACTATTGGGTCATGTAGTAATTTTGTTAAATATATGTCTGATAACGAACTACTAGAAAAGTTCAATATGATTTCTTATGATCGAATTGGGTATAATTACAACGATAAATATCATGTTCAAGAAAGTATTTCTTTTGAAAAAGACTTGGTTGAAGATTTAGTTAAAAACATTCCTTCAGAAAAAACAATACTCGTTGGCTATTCCTATGGAGGTCCTATAGCCTTAGCTGTAAAAAAGAAACTTAATAAAATTATACTATTAGCTCCTGCGGTACATAGTAAGGTAGAACCTATGCCTTGGGCTTTAAATTTTTATAAATGGAAATTAACTAGGTGGTTAGTTCCTAAAATATGGAAGGAAGCTTCTAAAGAAAAGATTTCTCATATTAGAGACTTACAGAATTTTGAACAAAACTGGAAATCTACAGCTAATACAATTACTAGTATTCATGGTAATTCTGATTGGATTGTTCCTTATAGTAATTCTGAATTTTTACAAAATCAGTTCCCTAAGGAACAATTTGAATTAATCACAATTCAAAACGCTGGTCATGATTTAGTTTGGAGTGAATTTCCAATTATTAAACAACAACTTTTAAATTTATCAAATTGAGCATTTTTATCCATATTGAAAAATCCTTTAAAGAAGGACTTCCTTTTGTTTCATATAGAAAACCTAATAGTAAAAAGATTAGCGCGTTTTTTCAAAAAGATACTTCTTTAAACATTATTGATGAATATTCAAATAGTGGATTTGTTTTTGCCCCATTTAATAATACTGATGATGCTATTTTTATTCCAAAAGAATCATCTATCTATATAGAAGAAGAACAACCTATATTTGATTTTAAACTACATCCTAAAAATACTTCAATTAACTATTTATCTAAAGAAAATCATATTGATTTAGTAAAAAAAGGAATTGACGCTATTAATAATAATGACTTTCAAAAAGTTGTTTTATCAAGAAAGGAACTTGTTGAATTGGAAAATTTTGATTGTTTAGTTGTTTTTAAAAACCTGCTATCTATTTACGCCAATGCAATGGTATATGTTTGGTTTCATCCAAAGGTAGGTTTATGGCTTGGCGCTACTCCTGAAACACTTGTTAAAATAGATGGAAATTCATTTGAAACAATGTCACTTGCTGGTACACAACCCTACCAAGAAAATGAAAATGCAATTTGGAATCAGAAAGAAATTGATGAACAACAATTTGTTACTGATTATATAGTTGAAAAATTAACTCCAATAAGTGAAAGCATACATACAGGTAAAACAGAAACCATAAAGGCAGGGAGTATTTTACATTTAAAAACAAAAATAACAGGAACTTTTAAAGTTAAAAACTCTAAACTCATTGCTGCTTTACATCCAACTCCTGCCGTTTGTGGGTTACCAAAAGAAGAGTCTAAAAATTTTATTCTTAAAAATGAGCTCTATAAACGATCATATTACACAGGTTTTCTTGGCGAATTAAATAACAACGAAAAACAAACTCAGCTTTTTGTTAATTTACGTTGTATGCAAATTATAAGTAACAATGCTATTATTTATATAGGAGGAGGAATTACTAAAGATAGTATTCCTGAAAAAGAATGGGAAGAAACTGTAGCAAAAGCTTTGGTTATGAAAAAAGTTCTATAAAAAAACCACCAAATTAAACATAAGTTATTGGTGGTTTTATTGTGTAAATTGAATTTGAATTGAAATTTTAAAGTCTAAATACAACACAGAATAAAAGTCTCTGTCAAATCTTTAAACTAAAGTAACTTCAGTACTTATATATCATCAAAAGAAACATCTGTAAAACTATCAGTTGATGCTTCAGCTACAGCTTCAGTTTCTTCCTTTTTGTAATCTTTTTGGTGACGTTCACTAATAACTTCTTCACCTTTTTCTTTTACTATATAATCAGTAGCTTTATCTAACATTTCTCTAAAGTCAGAAAAATCTTCTTTGTATAAGTAAATTTTATGTTTTTGGTAATGAAAAGAACCATCATCATGAGTAAATTTCTTACTTTCTGTAATAGTTAAATAGTAATCATCTGCTTTTGTAGACCTAACATCAAAAAAATAGGTTCTTCTTCCAGCTCTTAAAACCTGTGAAAAAATTTCTTCTTGTTCAACTCTCTCGCTCATAATTCTTGTCTTAAGTAATAGTTGTTTGTTTAAATTTGCTCAACAAATCTAACAAAATATTTTAGGTAACAATACGAAACCTTAGATTTCTTTTTCTAAAAGTTGTTGGTTATACAATTCTTTATAGTAACCATCTTCTTCTATTAACTGATTATGAACACCTTGTTGCACTATTTCTCCTTCATCTAATACAATAATTTTATCAGCATTTTTGGCTGAAGAAACTCTATGACTGATTATGAAAGTTGTCTTATTTTTTGAAACTTTTTCTAAATTTGATAATATTTTCTCCTCTGTTTCTGTGTCTACAGCTGATAAACAATCATCGAAAATTAAAATTTTCGGATTCTTTATAATAGCTCTTGCAATTGACGTTCTTTGCTTTTGACCTCCCGATAAAGTAACACCACGCTCTCCTAAAATAGTATCATAACCATTTTTAAATTCTGCTATATTATCATGAATTACGGCATTTCTTGCAGCAGCAATTATTTCTTCTTTACTGGCATCTTCTTTTCCGAATTTTATATTATTCTCTATTGTATCAGAAAATAAAAAAGGATCTTGTGGTACAAAACCTATTTGATTTCTTATGTCGTACAAATTGCTGTCTAGTATATTAACATCATCTATTAACACCTCACCTGTTGAAGTATCATACAATCTAGATATCAAGTTTACTATAGTAGATTTACCACTACCAGTTTTCCCTAAAATAGCTATTGTTTCACCTTGTTCAACAGTAAAACTTATATTTTTTAATGCAGTAATATTAGTATCATCATACGTGAGTGTAACATTATTAAACACAACCTTTCCATTAACCTCAGTATTCGTTTTTACATTATTCTTAATTTCTGGAACTTGCTCTAAAAATTCATTTATTCTTTGCTGAGAAGTTTCGGCCTGTTGAACTATTGAGGTAACCCAACCTACTATTGCGACAGGCCAGGTAAGTATATTTACATATAAAAAAAACTCTGCTATAACTCCTATTTGAACTTCCCCATTTATATATTGCTGTCCACCTACATATAATACAATGATATTACTTATACCAATTAGCAAAATCATTAAAGGGAAAAACAATGCTTGGATTTTATGTAATTCAATATTTTTTTCTTTACTAACATCTGCTAAAGCATCAAAATTAGTAATTACAGCTTTCTCAATTGCATAGGATTTAACTACATTAATTCCTGAAAAAAACTCTTGATTAAACGTTGTTAGTTTAGATAAATACTTTTGTACAATGGCACTTTTTTTATTTATCTGTCTACTTAATACAAAAATTGAAATTGATAAAACTGGAAAAGGTATTAAAGTGTACATTGTTAATGTAGCATCAATTTGTATCATTTGTGTAAAGCCCACTATAAACAATACAATCATATTTATAGAATACATAATAGCTGGACCAAAATACATACGCACTTTAGAAACATCTTCACTTATCCTATTCATTAAATCACCTGTCCTATTTTTTTTATAAAAATTAATTGATAAATGTTGATATTGTTTATATATCTCATTTTTCAAATCAAACTCAATTAATCTAGACATTACGATAATCGTTTGCCTCATTAAAAATGTAAAAAAACCAGCAATTAATGTAACTATAATTATAAAGAATACATTATACAATAATTCTTTCTTTACATCCGCTAAATCTTTAATATCTCCATTTATATAATTCTCTACAACGTTTAATGAATCTCTAATTATTGCAGGTATTCTTAATGCTAGAAGTTTAGATAACACCGTTATAACGATACCAGCTAATAATCTCCATTTGTATTTTATAAAATATTTATTTAAGTATTTTAATGCTTTCAATGTTACTTTTAATTTTAAAATAAAAATTCAATCTAAAACCCTGTTAATTGTTAAAGATAATACAATTATGGAGTGTTTTTTTGATTATGTTTTAACGATTTCATACTTTTGCCTTCTAATTTTTTGAGATTAATAAAATAAGCTCAAAACTAAAAAACATTAAATGACATCAGAAATCATTGATTCTAAGGACCTTAAAAACGACCCTGTATTTGGTCAATTATCTTTTGACAACCATGAACAAATCGTTTTTTGCAACGACGAAGATACAGGTTTAAAAGCAATAATTGGTATTCATAATACAACTTTAGGACCTGCTTTAGGAGGTACTAGAATGTGGCAATACAAAAGTGAATGGGAAGCTTTAAATGATGTATTACGTTTATCTCGTGGTATGACTTTTAAATCTGCCATAACAGGATTAAACCTTGGTGGTGGTAAGGCTGTTATAATTGGTGATGCTAAAACACAAAAGAACGATAACTTGATGCGCAAGTTTGGTGAGTTTGTTAATTCTTTAAGTGGAAAATATATCACTGCAGAAGATGTAGGAATGGAAACTCGCGATATGGATATTATTCGTGAAGTTACTCCTCATGTAACTGGTGTATCAGAATCTATAGGTGGATCAGGTAATCCATCTCCTGTAACTGCTTATGGTGTATACATGGGTATGAAAGCTGCTGCTAAATACAAGTTTGGATCTGATAACTTAGCAGGTAAAAAAATATTAGTTCAAGGAGTTGGTCATGTTGGTGAAACTTTGGTTAAGCACATAACTGATGAAGGAGCAAAAGTAATATTAAACGACATTAGTGAAGCTCGCCTAGAAGAGTTAAGTAAAAAATACAATGCTAATGTAGTACTAGGTAATGATATTTATGGTTTAGATGTTGATATTTATGCTCCTTGTGCATTAGGTGCCACTTTAAACGACACAACCATTAATCAATTACAAGCAAAAGTTGTTGCTGGTGCTGCAAATAACCAACTAGCTAATGAAATTAAGCATGGTAAGTTACTACAAGAAAAAGGGATTGCTTATGCCCCTGATTTTTTAATTAATGCTGGAGGTATTATAAATGTTTATGCAGAAGTAGCTGGATACGGTAAAGATGAAAGTAAAAAAAGAACTGAAAATATTTACAATACTACTTTAGAAATCTTTGATTTAGCACAAAAAGAAAACATTACTACTCATAGAGCTGCTTTAAATATTGCTCAAGCAAGAATTAATGCACGTAAAAAAGAACAAAATAGTTAAATAGAAAAAATAAAAGTTTTACTTTTGCAGAGCGTTAGAAATTAATCTATCGCTCTTTTTTTTAAAGTTCTTTAAAATGATAAATAGGAGACATATTCGAGTTAAAGTAATGCAATCTGTTTATGCTATGCAGCAATCAAACAGCGATGATTTAATTAGAGAAGAAAAGTTTTTAAAACATAGCATTCAAAAAATGTTTGACTTGTATGTTTTAAACCTTCAATTACTTATTGAAATACAGAAGTTAGCTCGTAAAAGAATTGAACTTTCAAAAAAGAAAATCTTAGCTACTAAAGAAGATTTAAACCCCAACCAAAAATTTATTAATAATAGACTTATAAACTTGCTTTCAGAAAGCGTTAGTTTAGATAGTTATGTTGAATTAAATAATTTAAATTACTGGGATTTAGATGACAAATATGTTCAAATAATTTTTGATGAGTTACTAGCTAGTGAATTGTATTCAAAATATATGGACACAGTTGAAGATTCATATAATGTTGATCGTAGTTTTGTTATCAGTTTTTTTAGAGAAATAATAGCTCCAAATGAAAAAATAGCAGATTATTTTGAAGATAAAATGATTTCTTGGGTAGATGATATGCCATTTGTTAATACTTGGGTATTAAAAACACTTAATAAACAGAGCCCTAAAAATCCTTTTATACTAGGAAGCCTTTATAAAGATAATGACGACAAGCAATTTGTATCAGATTTATTTAACAAAACAATGCTGAATCATCATAAATATGAAGACCAAATTAAGGAAAAGACTCCTAATTGGGAAACAGATAGAATAGCAGATATTGATATGATATTAATCAAAATGGCTATCACTGAATTCTTACATTTTCCATCAATACCTAGTAGGGTTACAATTAATGAATTTATAGAGCTAGCTAAAGACTATTCTACAAATAAAAGTGGTTATTTCATTAATGGTGTTTTAGATAAACTAGCGAAAGATTATCTTGCTTCAAATGCAATGGTAAAAATTGGTAGAGGTTTATTATAATAAATTAGTATTTTTACACTAAATAATTTTTAAAAATGAAAAAAACAATATTAACCTTGGCTGTTGCAATCTCTTCATGTTTTTTAATTTCATGTGCAGAGGGAAATGCAAAATCAAAAATTAAAAAAGAAAATATAGCTAGCGCCCTAAAAAGAGATAACGATATTAGTAAGGGAGCTCCAATTGCTAAATTTGACAAAGAAGTTTATGACTTTGGAAAAGTAGCAGAAGGAGACATTGTTGAAACAACTTTTGTTATTACAAATACAGGTAAATCTGATTTAGTTATTACAGACGCTAAAGCTACTTGTGGGTGTACTGTTCCTGTATGGCCAAAAGATCCTATTGCCCCAGGTAAAACTGCTGATATAAAAGTTAGTTTTAATACAAATGGAAAACCAAATAAACAATCAAAATCTGTTACTTTATCTACTAATACAGAAAATGGTAGAGAAGTAATTAAAATATCTGGGATGGTAACTCCTAAAGAAAAATAAAAACAACTATGTTAACACAAACATTTTTTTTACAAGCTAGTGGTGGCGGAATAATGAGCATGCTTCCTTTTATTTTAATGATTGGAGTTTTATATTTTTTTATGATTCGCCCTCAAATGGCACGTCAGAAGAAAGAAAAAAAATTCCAAGTTTCAATTCAAAAAGGAACTAAAGTTGTTACTTCTAGTGGAATTCATGGTAAGATTGTTGAAATTAATGATAATGACAATACGGTGTCCATTGAAACAGGTGCTGGTAAAATAAAATTTGAACGATCAGCTATATCTTTAGAACTTAGTAAAAAGTACAATACGGAAGTAAAAAAATAACAACCAATATCCAAGTGAGCTTTTTAGCTCACTTTTTCTTTATTAACCTATTTTATTATAGTGAAAAAATCTTTTAACATACCCAAATCATTTATAGGATTCCTAATAGCTTCCTTATTTTTTTGGCTATTAATAAATCTTTCTAAAGAATATACTACTGAAGCTTCTTTTCTTGTTAATTACAAAAATTTAGAATTAAACAAAATAATGCTTAATTCTCCAGAAGAGAATATTATTATCAATATAAAAGGCAGTGGTTTTAAACTAATAACAACTCGCTTCTCTAAAAAGATAATTACACTAGATTTAAAAAAACTTCAAAAAAAATTAGGAGAGAATTATTTTCTTCTAACTAAAAACCACAACGCTGAAATTCAAAAACAATTAAAATCTGGCATCAAACTAATTTCAATCCAAAAAGACTCTATTCAATTTAAAATAAACCAATTGAACTCTAAAAAAGTCCCTATTAAAGCAAACTTGAATATTACTTTCAAAAAAGGATTTGATTTAAATACTCCATTAAAAATAACTCCAGACTCTATTCTTCTTTCTGGAACGAAAAAAAGCTTAGAAACCATTAATGTTATTTACACAGAAAAAAAAGATTTGATTAATATTTCTGAAAGTACCACTAAAAAATTAAATTTAGTTATTCCTGAAAAAATTAGAGTAAAAAACAACAATGCAACTGTAAGTTTTGATGTTGACAAATTCACTGAAGGTGAAATAGAAGTGCCTATTACCATAAAAAATTCACCAGAAAAAGAAAGCATTAATATTTTCCCAAAAACTGTAATTATTACATACAAAGTTGGCTTAAAGAACTTTAACCGAATCAACACTAATTCTTTTGATGTTTCTTGTGATTACAAGCTTACCAAAAAAAATAACTTGACATATTTAGTACCGCATTTGAATGTA
The DNA here is from genome assembly GCF_900105985.1 of Tenacibaculum sp. MAR_2010_89. Taxonomy (NCBI): domain Bacteria; kingdom Pseudomonadati; phylum Bacteroidota; class Flavobacteriia; order Flavobacteriales; family Flavobacteriaceae; genus Tenacibaculum; species Tenacibaculum sp. MAR_2010_89. Next base: position 107,040 of record NZ_FNUB01000004.1, read on the forward strand.
AAAACTAACTTAGTTTCTTCAGTGAGAATGATTCCAAATAAAATAGATTTTTTAATACATAAATAATGGTTATAGGACTTACAGGAGGCATAGGAAGCGGTAAATCAACTGTTGCAAAATTATTTTCTAAATTCAATAATATTGCCATATACAATGCAGATTTAGAAGCTAAGAAACTGATGAATACTTCTTCTGAAATAAAAAACAAACTCATAAAAGAGTTTTCTAATGAAGTTTACAAAAGCAATCAATTAAACAGACCTTTTCTAGCTAATATTGTTTTTAATAACAATGAGAAATTAAATACACTAAACAATATTGTTCACCCAGTTGTACATAACCACCTGAATAATTTTATAAAAATCAACAATAATAAAGAATATATTCTTTACGAAAATGCTATCTTATTCGAGAATAAAAGCAATCTATTTTGCGACAAAATAATTACAGTTACGGCTCCTATAAAAACTAGAATTCAACGAGTTATAAAGAGAGACAACAGCACCTATGAAGATGTAGAAAAAAGAATCAACAACCAATGGAAAGATTCAAAAAAAATAATACAATCTCACTACGTAATTCACAACTTATCTTTAAATGAAACTGAAAAGGAAATTTCAAGAATTCATAATTTTTTAACAAACACGAAGTAATTACTTAGCTTTTTTTAGGGTTTTTTCTTAAATTTTTCTTAAATTTAAGAAATGTTTGTTAATCTAAGTTAAAAGGAAATTACACCTCATTTTATTAATTTATTTTTGACTAATGGGTAAAAAAATTTTTATTCTTATTGTTGTTTTAATGAGCATCTCATTAATAGGAATTATATCCGTACAAGTATACTGGATAAAAGACGCTATTAAAAATAAACGACAACAATTTGAAAACGATGTAACAATTTCTCTAGCGAGAACATCTGAACGGATTAAAGAACGTGAAGAAAATGAAGCTTACAATGAATATAGTAAATTTTTAGAAACTGATAGATACAGAACAGACGCGGAAGTAAAGAATTTCCTATTTAAACAGATAGATACAACGGGTAATAAAAGCTTTATTTTCGGAACTTACGTTGAAGAGAATTACAAAATACCTACTGGGTTTTCTGTAAATGATTCAACTTTTATAAAAAAAATAACTGGGAAACAAGATTTTTTATTTGTTCAATCTATAAACTCTAAAAATGATTTTTCAGCTAATTATAATGAAAAACGTTTTTCTTCATACAAAAGATATGATAATTGGGATAAATTACAATATTCTGAAATGTTTAAACAAAGAAAACGTTTTTATCCCATACACAAAAGAGTTAGTAATAAAGAACTAAATAACACATTAAAAGAAGAGCTAAGTAAACGAAATATAACTCAAAATTTCAAATATGGAGTATATGAAGACGGATTTGCAACCCCTTTAAAATCAGGTTATTTTAACATTCAACCAAATGATAACTTTTACTATCCCCTTTTAGAAGATGAAAACGGAAACAGTAAATATAAGTTATATATAAAATTTCCTGATAAAGAAAAAAACATGTTATCAGGCATGATGAAAATTTTATTATTGTCATTATTGTTTATTGGTATAATTATTGCGGCGTTTTCAACTTCGTTATATCAATTGGTAAGACAAAAAAAGATTTCAGAAATAAAGACTGATTTTATAAATAATATGACTCACGAATTTAAAACACCTATTGCTACTATTAATTTAGCTTTAGATGCCATTAAAAACCCAAAAATCATTAATGATGAAAGCAAGGTTAAAAGGTATGTACAAATGATTCGTGACGAAAATAAACGCATGCATGGACAAGTTGAAAATGTGTTACGAATTTCGAGGCTAGAAAAAAATCAGCTAGATATTAGTAAGGATGCTGTTGACATTCACGACATTGTAGACGAAGCTATTGAACATATACAATTATTAGTTAATAGTAAAAATGGTGTTGTAAAAACTCATTATAAAGCTATATCAACTGAAGTCCTAGGAAATCAATTTCATTTAACAAATGTATTGGTTAACATACTTGAAAATGCAGTTAAGTATTCAGAAAATTCACCAAAAATTGATGTTTTTACTGAAAGCACAAATAAAAATTTTATTTTAAAGATAAAAGACGAAGGAATTGGAATGAGTAAAAATGCTCAAAAATATGTTTTCGATAAATTTTATAGAGAGCATAAAGGAAATATTCACAATGTAAAAGGTCATGGTTTAGGGTTAGCTTATGTTAAAGAGATAATTGATAGCCACCAAGGTACCGTTTATGTTGAGAGTGAAAAAAGTAAAGGAAGTACGTTTACAGTAAAATTACCATTAATATAAAATGAAAGGATACAATGGGAAGTAAAAAAATTCTATTAGTAGAAGACGATCCAAATTTTGGAACCGTTCTTAAAGATTATTTAGCCCTTAACGATTACAATGTAACTCACGCTAAGGATGGAATTGACGGATTAATAATGTTTAAAAATGCAGAGTATGATTTGTGTATTTTAGATGTTATGATGCCTAGAAAAGATGGATTTTCTTTAGCAGAAGATATTCGTACAACGAATAAAGAAATTCCTATTATTTTTTTAACAGCAAAAACATTAAAAGAAGATGTTTTAAGAGGTTATCAAGTGGGGGCTGATGATTACTTAAATAAACCTTTTGATTCAGAAGTTTTATTGCATAAAATAAAGGCAATATTACAACGTAAAGAAAATGAAAAGTCAACAGAAAGTGAAGAATTTGAATTTAAGATTGGTAAATTTGACTTTAACTCAAAACTTCGTCATTTAATTTTCAATCAAGGTGAAGCGCAGAAACTATCGCCTAAAGAAAGTAAACTTCTTAGAATGTTAGCTATTCATAAAAATGATTTAATGCCTAGAGAATTAGCATTAACTAAAATATGGAGAGATGATAATTATTTCACATCACGAAGTATGGATGTATATATTGCTAAACTTAGAAAGTATCTAAAAAGTGATGAACATGTTGAAATATTAAATATTCATGGTGAAGGTTTTAGGTTAATAGATAAATCATAACTTTTCACAAAGAAAATAAAAAAAGCTTCCTTATATTAGGAAGCTTTTTTATTTGTAACAAAAAACAATAATAATCGTCATATAATTATAACTAACAAAAACCAAACAATTTGGAAACCATCTTATCTATTAAAGATTTAAACAAAAATTACGGAAAAATACAAGCCGTTAAAAATTTATCTTTTGATATTATAAAAGGTAACATTTATGGTATTTTAGGTCCTAACGGAAGTGGAAAATCAACAACTTTAGGTATTATACTAAATGTAGTAAATAGAACTTCAGGATCATTTAGCTGGTTTAATGGCAACATATCTACACACAAAGCATTAAAAAAAGTTGGAGCTATTATAGAGCGCCCTAATTTTTACCCATATATGACTGCCCGTCAAAATTTACAATTGATTTGCCAAATAAAGGGTGTTTCCTATGATAAAATAAATGACACCTTAGAAACTGTAAATTTATTTGAGAGAAAAGATGATAAATTTAGGACATATTCATTAGGTATGAAGCAACGTTTAGCTATAGCATCAGCCTTATTAAATGATCCTGAAATATTAATTTTAGATGAACCTACTAACGGGCTAGACCCTCAAGGAATTCATGAAATTCGCCAAATAATAAAAAAAATAGCCGAAAACGGAACCACCATATTACTAGCATCTCACCTACTTGATGAAGTAGAAAAAGTATGCACACACGTTATTGTTTTGCAGAAAGGAGAAAAATTATATAGCGGAAGAGTTGAAACAATGGTTGCCTCTAATGGTATTATAGAAATTAAAACAGAAGAAAATATTGAAAACACTATAAATGTTCTTAAAAACTACCATGAAACTGCAAGTGTTAATGTAGATGGAGATTTGATTATTGTTCAACTAGAGAATGATATTTCTTCAGCGACTCTTAATAAATATTTATTTGAGAATAACATAACTATATCTCACCTTGTAAAACGCAAGCCTAGCTTAGAACAACAGTTTCTAGATTTAACCAACAACTAAAACAAACCATCTACATATGTTTCGTCTTTTAAACATTGAATTTCATAAATTAAAACATAACAAAGCCAGTAGAGTATTATCTATTATTTATTTTGGCTTACTAACCTCTATTGCTCTAATAGCTGCTATAAAATTTAATATCGGTACTTTCAAGCTTCATTTAGCTGAGCAAGGAATTTTTAACTTCCCATATATCTGGCACTTTAATACTTTTACTGCTTCAATATTCAAATTTTTTCTATTACTCGTTATCGTTTCAATGATGGCTAATGAATATAGCTATAAAACGCTAAAACAAAATCTTATAGATGGTTTAAGCAAAAAAGAGTTTATTCTTTCAAAATTCTATGCTGTTGTAACTTTTGCCTTTATTTCTACTATTTTTGTTTTTATTGTTTCTATTGTTTTAGGATTAATTTATTCTGATTTCAATGAACTTTCTATCATTTTTTCAGATTTAGAGTACTTGGTTGCTTTCTTTGTTAAATTGGTTGGTTTTTTCTCTTTTGGATTATTCTTGGGGATTTTGATAAAAAGATCCGCTTTTGCAGTCGGAGCTATGATTGTTTGGTATTTAACAGAATGGTTAATTTATGGTGTTTTAGGCTGGAAAGTTGTTTCTAACTGGGATACAGCTCAAAGCATTAAGAATTTCTTACCACTAGAGTCTATGCAAAATCTTATAATTGAACCAGGTTCAAGATTAGGTGCTGTAAAATCTATCGCAAGTCAAATAGGGCAAAACTTCACAAAAGATTACTCTGTTAGCTTCACAAATATTTTAATTGTACTGGCATGGAGTGGTATTTTTATCTATGCTTCGTTCATTTTGTTAAAAAAACGGGATTTATAGAGGGTTTTAAGTAACTTAGTTGTTATATATTAGCAAGAAATTATTTAGAATGAAAAAACTACTTATCCTATTTACATTTTTAACTACTTTTTTAACATATTCACAAAAAGAAGCTAATATTTGGTATTTTGGTGAAAACGCCGGATTAGATTTTAATACTACACCACCTACTGCTGTTACTAACGGTGCTTTGAGCACATTAGAAGGATGTTCTTCTTTTGCTGATGCAAGCGGGAAATTATTATTTTATTCTGACGGAATAACCGTATGGGATAAAAATCATGCTATTATGAAATATAGTACTGGTAACCTTGCTAATGATTTAAAAGGTAACCCATCTAGTAGTCAGTCAGGTATGATTATACCCAAACCAAATTCAGCAAATATTTATTATTTATTTACTGTTGATGATGGCCCTGTTATTGATTTCACAACTGGTTCTGTTATTGACCCTGGAAAAGGGTTTAATGTATATACGATTGATATGTCATTAAACGGTGGTAATGGTGAAGTAACTGGGCCTGGAAGGGATTTGTCTGTTGGTAAATTTAATGATTTTACCGAGAAAGTTGCTGCTGTAAGAGGAAGTGAATGTAATACCTTTTGGATTGTTTCAACAACCGACAATCAGTTTTACGCTTATAAAATTGATAAAAATGGTATTGGAGCTGCACCTGTAATATCTAATATAAGTAATAACTTAACAAGAAGAGGTTACCTTAAACTATCTCCTGACGGAACTAAATTAGCTATTGCTAATCAAGGTAACAGACAAGCTTTATTATATTCTTTTAATAATACTACTGGACAAGTTTCAAATGATGGGGTTATCCTTACTACCAATTTTGATGGTCAGCCTTATGGTGTTGAATTTTCAAGAAGTTCTAAAAAACTATACATATCAACAACAAGTGCTTTTACTGATAATTTATCATCTCCTAGTACCTATACTCTTTTTCAATTTGATTTAACTCAAACTAATATACCTGGCTCTAAACAAAGAATACATCAACAAAATGGTTTTAGAGGAGCTCTTCAATTAGCAGGTAATGGAAAAATATATGCTACTATTCCGCAAACATATAGTAATCCTTTAGGTTTTGCTACTCATTTAGATGTTATTGAAAATCCAGATGCTGCTGCAGCTGATGTAACTTTCACTAAAGATGCTATAGATTTAAAAGGGAAAAAATCTACTCAAGGTTTACCTCCTTTCATTTCATCATTACTTTTACCTATAGAAATTAAAGACCAAGTAACAGGTACTCCTGTAAATGACAAAACATTACAGTTTTGTATTGGAGATACTAAAACTATAGCTCCTGATCCAGTAACAGGAAGTGGTATAACGTATGCTTGGACTTTTAATAACGGTACAACTACCACAAATGTATCAAGTGCTATTTCTTTAAACTTAACTAATATCGCCCTTACAGATGCTGGTGAATATAAACTTATTGTTACATTAATTGATAAATGTGGAAATAAAGTAGAACAAGAAGGTATTTTTAAAGTTGAAGTTTATGAAGCTACATCTGCGACTAAACCTAGTGATATTAATTTTTGTGATGTAGATAAAGATGGTTTAAATTCTTTTGATTTACAAAAAGACGTAACACCTCAAGTTCTTAATGGTCAAAGCGCAACTACTTTTGAAGTCGCTTATTTTTTATCTCAAGCTGATGCAGATAATAATGCTAATGCACTTACTAACCCTTATACAAACCCTACTCCATTTAGTAGCCAAACTATATATGCTAGAATGCATAACAAATCGGCACCAAATGCATGTTATGATGTAAAAACTTTTGCTCTTAATGTAACAGGTAAACCAACACCACAAACACCTGTAAACTACCAAGCTTGTGATGATACTGTTAGTGGTGGTGACATTGATGGTTTTTATAATAATTTTATTTTAAACACAAAAGACACTGAGGTATTAGGTAGTTTAAATCCTTTAACATATTCTGTTTCTTACCATAAAACACTAATTGGAGCTCAAACTGATAACACAACAGATGTTATTAATAAAAATACTCCTTACAGAAATGAAACAATAAATAATCAAACTATTTATGTAAGAGTAGAAAACAACAGTAATAGTTTATGTAATGATTCTTCAGTTACTTTTAATCTTGTTGTTAATGCATTACCTACAATTAATAATGTTGTTGAATTAAAACAATGTGATAATGATACTGATGCCTTTGCTGATTTTAATTTAGAAGAAGCTCGAAGTGATATATCAAGTAATTTCAATAATGAAGTTTTTGTTTTTTATGAATCATTAAATGATGCTCAAAACAATAATAATCCTATAACCACTCCTACTGTTTATAGAAACAAAACAGTTACTTCTGATAAAGTTTGGGCAACAATAACAAATACTAATGGCTGTAGAAGAATTTCTGAAGTAAACTTAACTGTATCTACAACTGGTATTCCTACAACATTTCAAAGAACTTTCAACACGTGTGATGATTTCTTAGATATTAATGGAAATAACAATATTAATAATAATGATACTGATGGTGTTTCTTCTTTTAATTTCAGTTCTATAGATACTGAAATAAGAAATTTATTTACCGCTACTGGTCAAAAAATTAATGTTACTTATTATAGAAATGAAGCAGATGCTGCTGCAGAAAAAAATGCAATCCCAGATATTTCTAATTATAGAAATATAGGCTATGCTAATACTCAAAACATATATGTCCGTGTAGATAGTGATCTAGATAATGATTGTTTAGGCTTTGGGCATCATATAACATTAAATGTAAACCCTACTCCAACTGCCAATATTGTTAGTGACATAGAACTATGTGACGATTTTGTAAGTGGTGCTTTTGATGATGGTGTAAATATTAATATTAACCTTAGAAATAAAGTTAGTGCAATATTAGGTACACAATCTCCATTAAATTATACAGTTACTTTTCATACAACTGCAGCAGATGCTAATTCTGGAGCGAATCCTATTTTAAATGATACTAGTTACACTAATACAACTAGAGATAAACAAACTATTTATGTTAGAGTTCGAAACAATGCAGCTAACTGTTTTAATGATCATACTAAGTTTGATATTATAATACACCCTTTACCTACAATTTCTAATGCTATACCTAATCTAGAAGTTTGTGATGTACCAACAGCTAGCGATAGTGATTCTAGAAATAGAATAGCACAAAATATATCTTTAGGAGATAGAGATGTAGATGTTTTAAATGGAAGAGCTGCCAGTCAATACGATGTTAGCTACCATAAAACAAGACAAGATGCAATAGATGGTGTTAGACCTTTATCTAAAACTAATTATGCAAATGATCCAGCAACTACTAGCTTCCCTGCTAACCTTGCAAGTGATGATCCAGCTACAGAAATAGTTTTTATTAGCATTCTAAACAAAACTACTGGATGTAGATACGGAATAGCAACTCTTCAATTGGTTATTCATCCTGAACCTAATATTCCTGTTAGTATTAATAATTATGTAGACTGTGATAATAATTCAGATGTAGCTAATGATGATACTAATGGAATTAATGGAGATATTACATTAAAAAATAAAACTTCAGAAATTTTAACTAACTACCCTGTTGCTGACCATAATAAATTCTCAATAACTTTCCATGAAAGTTTAGCTGACGCTCAATCAGGAAGTAATTCTTTAAATGAAAATAAATATCAAAACACCTCGAACAATCAAACAATTTATGTTCGTGTAGTTAATAATCAAACTAAATGTGTACATGATGATTTAACGTTTAATATAATTATTAATCCTTTACCTTTCTTCACTGTTGATTCACCTGTAATTGTTTGTTTAAACGCTCCACAAACTCGTTTAGAGCCAATAAACCCAGTTGCCACCTATGATTATGAATGGGTAGTAAAAGGAAGCAGTACTGTTTTAAGTAGTGTAGCCTTTCTAGATGTTACAAAAGGAGGTACTTATGTTGTTACTGCAACTATGAAAGATGGTACTGGATGTAAAAGAAGTAGAGAAATTATTGTAAATGAATCAATCAATCCAACTTTAAAAGAAGAGGATATTGTAATAGTTGATGACACCAATAATAATGGGTTAGATACCTACTCTATTAAAATAATTACTGAAAATAATAATCTAGGTATAGGTGATTATCAATTTGCTTTAGTAAATGAAAAAGGAGATCAAACTGCTTTTCAAGATGAAGCTATTTTTAAGAATATTACTGGAGGTATATATACAGTTCTTGTTAATGATAAAAATGGATGTGTTCCTGATGCTACATTAGACGTTTCTGTTATTCAATACCCAAAATTCTTAACTCCAAATAATGATGGGTATAATGACACTTGGAAAATTAAAGGAGCTAATTCAAGCTTCTATCCATCAAGTAACATTTATGTTTTTGATAGATATGGTAAATCTGTAGCTATTATTCCTATAGATGGAGAAGGATGGGATGGCACATACAATGGCAAGGTTCTTCCTTCAAATGATTACTGGTTTAAAATACAACTCGTTGATAGAAAAGGAAAAACACACTTACATAACGGGCATTTTTCTTTACTAAGAAAATAATTATTAAATTAGCTGGTGGAGTTTTCACCAGCTAATTTGTTATGAGGGGTATAAGTATATTATTTTTTTTTATATGTTCTTTTTGCTATGCTCAAAAAGAAACAAACAATTGGGTATTTGGTAAAAAAGTAATGTTGAACTTTCCAACCTTACCAAATGTATCACCAACAGCATCTTTTGATAGTGGCTTAATAGCAATTGCTGGTAGCTCAAGTATATCAAATAAAAAAGGTGAATTACTACTATATACTGATGGAGTAGCAGTTTGGAACAAAAAAAATAAAATCATTCCTACCAACGGTCTTTTATTTGGAGACAATGAAATGGCTCAACCAACAATTATTATCCCTAAACCTGGTGATGATTCTATATTTTATATCATAACAGTAAAATCATTTTTAGATGTTGGTCCTCCAGATATTCCAATTCCAGTAATTAATCCAGGGTTGTATTATACTGAAATCGATATTTCTAAAAACGACGGTACTGTTGTAATTAAGAATCAAACCCTTTTACCTTTTGAGGTTGGTAAAATATCTGCAGTACATCATAAAGATGGTGAATCCATATGGTTTACTACTTCAGGTAGAGAAAAAGAAACAGACAAATTTTTATCTTTTTACAGTTTTAAAATAGATAAGTCAGGAATTATTAAAACACCTGTAGTTTCTAAAAAATTAAGGTACGAAGGTGATTTTAACGGTACTTTAAAATTTTCTCCTGATGGAAAAAAATTAGCTTCAAGTAACTTAGAGAAAGAATTGGTTTTTTTTGACTTTGATAATGAAACAGGAATAGTTAGCAATAAACAAAACTTGATAAAATCTTCTGTTTTCTTTGACCAACCAAGTGTTTATGGATTAGAATTCTCAAACGATTCTAAACTCTTATACACAACTTCTTTCAATAAAAACACTAATACTGAAACATTATTTCAATATGAATTAGACAATTTACACCCAACAGAAAGAATAAAAAAAATTCATACTAAAAATCAAAATGGTTATACAAGTTTACAACTAAGTCATAATTCAAAAATATACAAAACTCAAACACGCCCAAATAATAAATCAGGTGATTATTTAGATGTTATTAATGCTCCTGATAAAATAGGACTAGACGCTAATTTTAAAACAAAAGTTATATCTATAAAGGATAAATCTGGAACAGGATTACCTAATTTCATACAATCTTATTTTAGAACTCGAATTTTAAATGAGCAAAGTTGTGTGAACCAATTAATTGATTTTGAAGTTGATACTTATTCAAAAATTACAGCAGCTATTTGGGATTTTGGGGACGGAAATACTTCTAATAATATATTACCTCAATATGCATATTCATCTCCTGGAAACTATAATGTAAAGGTTACTATTACAATTAATAGTAGACAAATAACGACATTCAAAGACATTGTAATCCACCCTAACCCAACACTACTAAAAAATCAAAAACTAATACAGTGCGATGTAAATAATGATGGTGTTGATTATTTCAATTTATATAATATTAATCATAAAATTTCTCAACCAGGTAGTGATTTAACATATCATTTTTATGAAACTAAAGCAGATGCAGAAAAAGATACTAATAGAATTACTACTCCTGAAAGCTATCAAAACAAAACAAATCCACAGTTAATATTCACTAGAGCTATAAATAAAAACGACTGTTATTCAATTGAAACTTTTAGTATTGAATCTTCATTTGTAAATATACCAGCTATAAACCCTATGATAGTTTGTGAAGATTCAGATGGAATAATTAATAATAACATAGGATTATTTAATATTAAAGCTAAAAAAGATGAAATCAGAAAGCTTTTAAGCTTACCTAGCTCTTCAAGTTTAGATTTATTTCCAACGCTAAAAGATGCGCAAACAACTACAAATAAGCTTGATGATTCTATAAACACTACTTCAACTAAAATATGGTTAAGAATAGACAATTCAATTGGATGTGGTGGTATAAATTTTATTGATTTAATCGTTAATTCTACACCACAAATCAATTTACAAAATGAATATACATTGTGTATAGACCCTAAAAAACACACTCCAATAATTTTGAGTGCAAATTCAACGAATGATAAATTTGAATGGAAAAACGCAAATAACAATATTATTTCAACTAATAGACTATTTACTTTAAACAGAGTAGGGAAATTCTCCTTAACTGTATATAAAACAGAAAATGGTATAGAATGTTCGAACTCAAAAAGTTTTATGGTTGTCAATCCTAAAAAACCAATTATAAAAAATCTAGAAATTAATACTGAAAATAGTCTTAATAATTTTATTAATATAGAAGTTGAAGGAACTAGTTCTTATGAATATTCTATTGATGGGCAAAACTACTTTGGCAACAACACAAATTATACTTTTAATAATGTTTCTCCAGGTATTAAAACCATATATGTAAGAGATATTAATAATTGTGAACCTTCAATTCAAAAAGAAGTTTCTATTATAGGTTTTCCTAAATTTTTAACTCCAAATAATGATGGTGAAAATGATGTCTGGATTATTTATGGAGCTAACAATGATTTCTTTAAAACTATAGATATAACCATTTTTAATAGGTTTGGAAAAATTCTTCATAAAATGAATAATAATAATGCTGAATTAGGATGGGAAGGTACTTATAATGGAAAAACATTACCTTCAGATGGATACTGGTATAAAGCAAAACTTATTGATTATAAAGATAAAGTTATTGAAAAAACAGGAAACATAAGTCTTATAAGAAAATAGAGTAAACAATCCGTATTTTTGCTGTATGAACTTTGATTTAAAATCTGAATTTAAGCCTACTGGCGATCAACCTCAAGCAATTAAGCAGTTAGTAAACGGAATTATTACTAATGAAAAATACCAAACCTTATTAGGTGTTACTGGTTCCGGTAAAACATTTTCTATAGCCAATGTTGTTGCTGAAGTAAATAGACCAACTCTTGTTTTAGCACATAATAAAACATTGGCTGCTCAGTTATATTCAGAGTTTAAGCAATTTTTCCCTAACAACGCTGTAGAATATTTTGTTTCTTATTACGATTATTATCAACCTGAAGCTTACATTCCTGTAACTGGAACTTATATAGAAAAAGACCTCTCTATTAATGATGAAATTGAACGTTTAAGAATAAGTACTTCTTCTTCACTTCTTTCAGGTCGTAGAGATGTTCTTGTTGTTGCATCAGTTTCTTGTTTATATGGTATTGGTAATCCTAATGAGTTTAAGAAAAATGTTATTCCTATTAAAGTAGATCAGCAAATTTCTAGAACAAAATTCTTACATCAATTAGTCACCAGTTTATACGCTCGTACCGAAATAGAAATAAAAAGTGGAACTTTTAAAGTAAAAGGAGATGTTGTTACAATTTATCCTTCTTATGGTGATAGTGGATATCGTGTACACTTTTTTGGAGATGAAATAGAAGAAATAGAAACCTTCGACATAGAAGGCAATCAAGTAATTGATAAATTAGAAGAACTAACTATTTACCCAGCTAATTTATTTGTTACCTCTCCTGATGTTTTACAAAATGCCATTCATAAAATACAAGATGATATGGTAAAACAAGTAGATTATTTCAAAGAAATAGGAAAACATTTAGAAGCTAAACGGTTAAAAGAGAGAACAGAATTTGATTTAGAAATGATTCGTGAATTAGGATACTGTTCTGGTATTGAAAACTATTCTCGTTACTTAGATGGAAGAGATCCAGGAACTCGCCCATTCTGTTTATTAGATTATTTCCCTGAAGATTATTTGATGGTTATTGACGAAAGTCACGTTACGATTCCACAAACTCATGCAATGTATGGTGGAGATAGAAGTAGAAAAGAAAACTTAGTTGAATATGGTTTTCGATTACCTGCAGCTATGGACAATCGACCATTAAAATTTGACGAATTAGAAGCTTTACAAAATCAAGTAATTTATGTTTCTGCTACACCAGCTGACTATGAATTACAGAAAACAGAAGGAATTTTTGTTGAACAAGTAATTAGACCCACTGGATTATTAGATCCAGAAATAGAAGTACGCCCTAGTTTAAATCAAATAGATGATTTAATTGAGGAAATTCAAATACGAGTTGAGAAAGATGAACGTACACTAGTTACTACATTAACAAAACGTATGGCTGAAGAATTAGCTAAATATTTAACCCGAATCCAAGTTAGATGTAGATACATACATTCAGATGTTGACACTTTGGAACGTGTTCAAATAATGCAAGATTTACGAAAAGGAATTTTTGATGTTTTAATTGGAGTTAACTTACTACGTGAAGGATTAGATTTACCAGAAGTTTCTCTTGTTGCCATTTTAGATGCTGACAAAGAAGGTTTTTTAAGAAGTCACCGTTCAATAACTCAAACCGTTGGAAGAGCTGCTCGAAATGTTAATGGAAAAGCTATTATGTATGCTGATAAAGTAACAAATAGTATGCAATTAACAATTGATGAAACAGCTAGAAGAAGAGAGAAACAAGTTAATTACAATACTAAAAACGGAATAACACCAACTCAAATTAATAAAAAGCTAGACAATACTCTTTCTAAAGATACAATTACAACTTATCAGTATGATAATGCCGTTCAAAAAGCTGCTGAACAAGACTTAGAGTATTTACCTAAACAAGAAATAGAAAAACGTATTCGTGAAAAACGAAAACAAATGGAAGAGGCTGCTAAAAATTTAGATTTTTTAGTTGCTGCTCAATTACGTGATGAAATTACTGTTTTAAAAGAAAATTTATAGTTTTATAAAAAGCTATAACAAAAAAAGTGGTTAAAAACTATTAATAGATTAATCAAACAAAAAACGTTTCACAATTAATTGTGAAACGTTTTTTTATATTTAACTAAAAATTAATCTGGTTGATTAAGCGTTTAAAACATCACCAACTTTATCAGCTGCTTCTTGGAACTCAGTTGCTGAGATAATTTCCATTCCACTATTATCAATTAATTCTTTTGCTTCTTTAGCATTTGTTCCTTGTAAACGACAAATAATTGGAACATTAATTTTGTCTCCCATACTTTGGTACGCATCTACAACCCCTTGAGCAACACGATCACAACGAACGATTCCTCCAAAAATGTTTACTAAAATAGCTTTTACATTAGGATCTTTTAAAATAATACCAAAAGCAGTTTCAACACGTTGTGCATCAGCTGTACCTCCAACATCTAAAAAGTTTGCTGGCTCTCCACCTGCTTGCTTAATTAAATCCATAGTACCCATTGCTAATCCAGCTCCGTTAACCATACATCCAACGTTACCGTCTAAATCTACATAGTTTAAACCTGCAGCTTTAGCTTCAACTTCAATTGGATTTTCTTCACGTAAATCACGCATTGCTGCATAATCTTTATGACGATATAATGCGTTTTCGTCTAAGGTAACCTTAGCATCAACTGCCATAATTTTATCATCAGAAGTTTTTAACACTGGGTTAATTTCAAACATTGAAGAATCTGATTTGATGTAAGCAGTATATAATGCTGTTACAAACTTCACCATTTCTTTTAAAGCTCCTCCTGATAATCCTAAGTTAAAGGCTACTTTACGAGCTTGAAAAGGCATCAATCCTAATGCTGGATCAATTTCTTCTGTAAAAATTAAGTGCGGAGTTTCCTCTGCTACAGTTTCTATATCCATACCACCTTCGGTAGAATACATGATCATATTTCTACCAGTCGCACGGTTTAATAAAACCGACATGTAGAATTCATTTGGTTCGCTATCACCAGGATAATATACATCCTCAGCAATTAAAACTTGATTTACCAATTTTCCTTCTGCTGAAGTTTGAGGAGTGATTAACATCATTCCTAAGATATCGTCAGAAATACTTTTTACCTCATCTAAGTTCTTAGCCAACTTAACTCCACCTCCTTTTCCACGACCACCTGCGTGTACTTGTGCTTTTATTACATGCCAACCAGTTCCTGTTTCCTCAGTTAGTTTTTTTGCTGCTTCAACAGCTTCTTCTGGTGTATTTGCTACAATTCCGCGTTGTATACGAACGCCAAAACTGTTTAAAATTTCTTTACCTTGATATTCGTGTAAGTTCATTAGATAAGAATGTTTTTAAAGTCGAACAAAAATACAAATTCAATTCATAATATATTACAATTTATTTTTTATTTTAATCTAATTATTAAAGACACCTATATTGGGTTTCACTTTCACATTTTTTTAACAGTATATCTGTAACGATCATTTTTTTAACAGGTCTTTACAGTAATTAACAGGAATTTATGATTTCTGAGCCTTAAACATAAATAATTTAGCAAAATATTACATACGTTAAACATATGCATAGAATAGCCTTACTCTCATTAGTGTTTTTGATTATTCCCCATAAATCAAGTTCACAAAGTTTAAATAGTAACCGGAAGAAACTTGAAGCCGTAAGAACAACAACTCCT
The DNA here is from genome assembly GCF_900105985.1 of Tenacibaculum sp. MAR_2010_89. Taxonomy (NCBI): domain Bacteria; kingdom Pseudomonadati; phylum Bacteroidota; class Flavobacteriia; order Flavobacteriales; family Flavobacteriaceae; genus Tenacibaculum; species Tenacibaculum sp. MAR_2010_89. Next base: position 122,957 of record NZ_FNUB01000004.1, read on the forward strand.
CCAAAAATTGATGGAGTTATTGATGATGAAGCTTGGAAAAGTGCAGAAATAGCTAAAGATTTTGTGATGATGCGCCCAAATAATGGAGAAGCAGAGAAAGATACACACAAAACAGAAGTACGACTATTATATGATAATGAAGCTATCTATATAAGTGCTGTAATGTTTACTCCAGATCCTACAAAAATTCCTGCTGAATTTACCAACAGAGATAACTTTGGAAATTCAGATTTTTTTATGGCTATGATTAACCCTAATGATGATGGTCAAAATTCTTCTATGTTTATTGTAACTGCTTCTGGTGTTCAAATAGACTCGAAAGTATCAAATGGAAATAATGAAGACTATAATTGGAGTGCTGTTTGGAGTAGTGAAATTAAAATTAATGATACAAACTGGACGGTAGAAATGAAAATACCATACAGAGCATTACGTTTCTCTAATGAAAATGTTCAATCTTGGGGAATGAACTTCCATAGAGAAACGAGAAATTTAAATGCACGGTACACTTGGAATCATATAGATAATACTATTGGTAAATGGACGCAATATGATGGATTAGTAGAGAATTTTAAGAATATTAAACCTCCTACTCGATTAAGTTTTTACCCATATGCTTCAGGAACTGTTACTTCAACTAAAAATGAAACAAATGCTGATTGGAGTGTTGGAATGGATATTAAATATGGTATTACCGAAAACTTTACTCTTGATGCTACTTTAATTCCTGATTTTGGCCAAACTGCCTTTGATAATGTATCATTGAACCTTGGTCCTTTTGAGCAACAATTTTCAGAACAACGTCAATTTTTTACTGAAGGGACTGAGTTATTTACAAAAGGCCGTTTATTCTATTCTAGAAGAATTGGATCTAGACCAATTGATCAATTTAATGTTAGTAGTCAATTAAAAAGTAATGAAGAAATAACTGATAAGCCAAACAAAGTTGATATGCTTAATGCTATTAAGATTTCTGGTAGAACTAAAAATGGCTTAGGTATTGGTTTTTTTAATGCTATTACAGATAAAACAGAAGCTACTATTTTAAATAAGGATACTCAAGAAACAAGAAAAGTAGTTACAAACCCTTTTTCAAACTATAACATTCTAGTTTTAGATCAACAATTTAATCAAAACTCTGCAATTACACTTATAAACACTAACGTAACACGTGATGGTAGATTTAGAGATGCGAATGTAACTGGTTTATTATGGCATGTAGAAGATAAGAAAAGTAGGTATAACATTGATGGTTCTTTTAAAATGAGTGCTATTTCTGATGATATAAATAGCCCAAACAATGGATATGCTTTTGATACAAGTATAGGAAAACAATCAGGAAATTGGATTGGTGAAATAGGTTATCAATTTGAAAACAAAGATTACAACCCTAATGATATGGGTATTTTATTTAGCAACAATGAACAAGGTATATACGGCTTTGCTAGATATAGAATTTTACAACCTAAAGGAATGTTTAATAGCTATAACATTAGTATGTATTATAATGTTAACTTTTTACATACGCCAGGAACCTATACTGGCTCAAGTGTTAGGTTATCTTTTGGGTCGCAAACAAGAAAACGTTTTGGATTTGGTGGTAATATAAATTATAATACTGTAGGAAAAAATTTCTTTGAACCAAGAGAAGGCTCAACTAGTGGTATTTATTTTAAAACTCCTATGCGCTTAAACCTTAATCACTGGGGATCTACTGATTACAGGAAAAAATTTGCTGTAGATTACAGTTGGTATTACACTTTCTTTAAAGACAATCCTAAAGAAAGTTATGGTTTCCGTTTTTCTCCTAGATATCGTTTTAGCAATCAATTTTCATTAATCTATGGTATACGTTATAACAAAACAAACAGAGAACAAGGTTATGTTACAAAAATTGATGCTGATAATGTTTCTAGTGATCCTGCATTAGCTCCACTTTTAGATGAAATTATTTTTGGAGAACGTGATTGGACTACTTATGACAACTCTTTAACTGGAAAATATAGTTTTAGTACAAAATCAGCTTTATCACTTACTTTCAGACACAACTGGAGTAAGGTTCCTTATCATGATCAATATTATAGTTTAAATAAAAATGATGGAACATTAATTACTAATAATTACAAAAGCAATAACGATAAAAACTTTAATAGCTGGAATCTAGATTTAAATTATGTTTGGCAATTTGCTCCAGGTAGTCAATTAATAGCTTTTTATAGAAATTCAATTAATCCTGATAATGATTTTGCACCTGCTGATATTGATTTTTCTGACAACATAAACCGCCTTTTTAAAGAAGATATGCAACATACATTTTCATTACGATTGGTATACTTTATAGATTATAACAATTTGAAAAATATTTTATAACAGTATTTTTAAAATTTATAAAATCAGATAAACTTTATTAATAGGTTTATCTGATTTCTTTTTTATACATTCGTTTATCTAACATACTATCTATGATTATTGCTAAAAATGTCCATAAAAAATATGGAGATGTTGAAATTTTAAAGGGAGTAAATCTTCATATAAAAAAAGGAGAAATTATTGCTATTGTTGGTCCATCAGGAGCAGGAAAAACAACACTTTTACAAATTTTAGGCACATTAGATAAACCACAGAAAGAAGTTGATTTTCAATTAGAAATTAACGAGACTTCTATAAAAACATTGAGTGATAAAGAAATTTCAGTATTTCGGAACCAACATATTGGGTTTATATTCCAATTTCATCAGTTATTACCTGAATTCACTGCTTTAGAAAATGTCTGTATCCCAGCATTTATAGCTAAAAAAAATAAAATTGAAACAGAAAAAAGAGCTAAAGAATTACTATCTTTTTTAGGGTTATCACATAGAGAGAATCACAAACCAAATGAGTTATCTGGAGGTGAACAACAACGAGTTGCAGTTGCAAGAGCGTTAATAAATAATCCTTCAGTGATTTTTGCTGATGAACCAAGTGGAAACCTTGATTCTACTTCTGCAAAAAACTTACATGATCTTTTTTTCAAGCTTCGTGATAAATTTGGTCAAACTTTTGTCTTAGTTACACATAATCAGGAACTTGCTGAAATGGCAGACAGAAAATTAGTAATGAAAGATGGGGTAATTGTATAAAAGTTGTTTTATATCGAGAACTACTGTTTCGTAATTTACTTTAACATATTTAAAGCTGTCGTTGAAAAACAATCTTAATCTTTTATCTATTCCAAATCCATTTATTCTGGCGCTTCACTTTGTTATTAGAAGAAAAGCAAACAACATTAAAAACTCTATTATTTAAAATACAATACGAGTTGATAAATAAAAAAAGCATCTCTAAAAAGAGATGCTTTATTAATTTAAAAAAATAATTAAGCTGTACTAACTCAGCCAAAACCGAGTCAACAACATTACAACTATTTAATTAGGGTTTACCGAGGTTATAAAAGGATCAAATGTCATTAATTTTCCATTAACTAACAATGTCATCGTATACTGAACATTTGTTCCAGCACTATTAACGTGTCCTCCCCAAACTGCACCATCATGTTGAGGGTATTGCGCAGGTTTTATAAGACCTTCATTTATTGCTTCTCCATGAAAACTATGAATCGATATTGATAGATTTGGATCAATTGATACAACACTCCAAACTATAGTATCACCATTAGTTACTAATGTATGAAGCTCGTCTGTACCTTCACTTTTATTACCGGTCCCCATATAATCATTTGTATCCATCATAAAAACATATTCACCTAAATTACCGCTTTTTATAGCTGCAGCTACGTTTACTGCTGCCAAAATATTTACTTGTGCCATTTTATTCAAAATTTATTTCTTACTCTTTTGGCTTTTCAGATTTCGCCTCGTTTTTTACAGTAGTTCCTGAACTCTACTTTGGTTAGTTTTACAAAAATTAGAAATAGCGCTAGTTTTAATTTCTGGTATAAAACTACTTTGAATAAGCACGAAAAAACGAAGTATTGACATGAAGTAAGAAATATACTACATGAAATAGTGTTCTACTATGTTTTAAAAAGAATAGATACCTCTGTAAAATAAATGAGAAACAAACTAATTTGTTAATTAACGAGAAAGGCTAACTCTTTTTATGTATTGTATACGTAATGGTTTGAGAATATAATGGTTAAAGAACTTTAGAATTTATTTTAAAATACTCTCTTTTTTAATAATTCCTTTATATTTTTCGCTTAGAGTAATTTTATGATTACCTGATAATACAATTAAGTTATCATTTGGAAAAATCTCTTCTATTTTTTGAATGTTAGCTACAAAATTTCTACTAACTCTACTAAACATAGTTTTGTCTAGTAACTCTAATATTTTGGTTAATGAAATTAAAATCACAAATTTTCCTTTTTCTGTAATAATATTACAATAACGTCCCTCTACTTCAATAAAAATAATTTCAGAAATGAGTATTTTTTTTAACGATCTACCTTTTTGTATATACAAGTGTTCTTTAGTTACAACTGTATCTTGCTTTTCGTCTGTAAATACATTTTTCTGTTCATAAAACTTCTCAACAGCCAAATGAATAGAAAACAAAATTTCTAACTCATTAAACGGTTTTATCATATAATTGAATGGCATAGTTAATTTTGCTCTTTCAAAAATTTCTTTATCTGTAGAACTAGTTAAAAATAAAAAAGGTCTTTTATTTGTATGATGAAGCTCATTAATAGTTTCTGCAAATAAAATACCTTCAGGATCTTCCCCTAAAAAAACATCTATAATTACCAAATCAATGTCTTTTCTGTTTAGATATATAGCCAATGCTTCTTTAAAATTTTTAGCAACATCAACTATATTATAATCATTAGCTTCTAACACATCTACGAGTGCTTCACTTTCTATCGGATTATCTTCTACAATAAGTACATTTAAACTATTCATTAATAAAAGGTTTAGGTAAAGATACAATCATTTTTGTTCCTTTTCCTAATTCACTTTCTACTAAAATTCTACCATTATTTTTTTTAATCATAGATTTACAAAGTTGAAAACCTAATCCTGAACCTATAATTTCTTTATTCTCTTTTTCACTTATAGCAATAGTATCTTTTTGAAGTTGCAATACAGTTTTTTCACTCATTCCTATTCCTGAATCTTCCACAACTATATCTAAAAAACCTTCTTTTGATGTTTCTATGTAGATCTTAATCTTATCATTAGGTTCAGAAAACTTAATAGCATTATCTAATAAGTTTCTCAAAATAATTTTCAGAGATTCTTGATCTGCAAGAACTTTAGCCGATTTAGAAATTGTACTTTCAAAGTGCAACTCCTTTTCCTTTATGAATGGTAAGTAGTTATACACCAAATGCTCTACAGCAAAAAACAAATGCATTTCTTTAATTTCAAAATATGACTGTTTGGTTTGTAGTAATGCCCAATTCAGTAAATTATCTAACAAATTATAAGCACTACCTACTATAGCACTGTTTTTTTGCAGTAACTCATATACAACGTTTATATTTTGTGCCTTTAAATTATTAATTAACTTTTTATTACTAAGTTTCAGTGTGTTTACGGAAGAACGTAAATCATGACTTACAATAGAAAATAATTTATCTTTTGTTGCATTCAAGTCATTTAACCGCTTATTTTGTTCTCCTATAATTTTTTTAGATTTAATATTTTTTCTAAAAAAATAAATTATAATAGATAGTAATACTACTAACGATATAACAGTGTATAAAATTCTACTTATTTCTGCAGTTTTAGCTCTATTTTCTATTTGTAAAACATTTACTTCTTGTTGTTTTTGTTGTACAGCATGTTTTTTTTCTAATTGAGCCGTTTCCCATATTCTATTTTGATTGTTTAAAGAATCTTTCCATTTTTCGTATTCCTTTCTATATTTTAATGCAGCTGTTAAGTTTTTTCTATTTTCTTCTACTACAGCCATATTTTTAGCCATTTTCCCTTTAGTTTCAAAATCTTGAACATCCTTTGAAAGTAAATACGCTTTTTTATAAAAAGGAATTGCTATTGCATCTTTATATTGTGCATAATATAAGTTACCAATATCTGCATAAGAGCTTATTAACCGAAAGGTATCTTTCTTTCTTTTTATAATATTTATACTTTTTGTTAAGTAAAATTCTGCTTTTTTATATTTATTTAAATGAAAATAACTGACTCCCATATTATGAAAAATGCTACTTTTTTTAACACCTATAACAGCATCTGATTTTAATGATTCAATTTTTTTAAAGTAAGAAATTGCTTTATGATATTCTTCTTGCTCTACAGCTATTTCTGCTAAATACATAGCTATTCTATCATAGAAATAAAAGCTTTTTTTTATAATAGAAAACTCTCTTTTTGCTTCTTCAAATATTCTCTTTTTTTTTAAACTATACCCTCTAAAAAAATGGGTGTAGTTATTCAATTCAGTGTTTTTTGTTTTAACATTTAACAACTTAGCTGTGTATATTAAGGTAGAATCCCACTTTTTTTCTAAAAAAAATGATTGTGCCTTATGAAAAAAAAAATCTTTATTGTAAACTTGACTTTTAATTTCTACACTTTTAAAAAAAACAGATATTTTTTTTTTCTCTTGTGAATAAAAAATTAAAGGTAAAAGTAAAAACAGTATTAATAAACTCCTATAAATAAACAATTTAACTGATTTTTGATTTAAATTGCTTCTAAAATACAAAAAAGCAGAGGAAGCCTCTGCTTTAATTACGTTTTAAACCCTAATTATTTATAATTCATTTTAAAATTAAAACTTTATCTTTTTAAAAGTTAAAAAACTAATCATCTCCTGATTGTACTGTAGTTTCAGTACCTCTAGAAGTTTCAGGATCTGTATTTATTAAAAAAAATTGTACTGTTTTTATTTTCTCCATTGGGACTTCACTACCATTCGCACAATGGACCGCTCCTTTTTCAAAATCAAATTCAAAAGAATAATATTTATAATCTGTAGTTTTTCTCTCTTCTTCATTAAATGTAATAAAGATATTTAATTGATGTTCTCCTGAACTATTAAGACTAAAATCATAATAAAAAGTAAATTCATTATACGTCAACTCATACTCTTTATTTATAAAACAAACAGCATAAACTTTAAGTTTTCCATCTCTAAATATAACATGCCCTATAGGAGCTACTAAATCGACAAAAGAGTCGATAGGTAATCTAAGGTCAGATATTAGATCCTTTTTACCACTGTTTACATTTACAAACCTATTAGTTATACCTATTCTTTTTCCTGGTATAAACATTTGTGATTTTTTTTTACTTGAAAAACCCTTTTTTATTTCTTTTATTTCTCTTTTAAGACTTTGTATTTCACTAATACAATCTTCTGACAATTGTCCTTTTACTCCCATAATAGTTTGATTTTAAATTATTAATTAATGTTATAGAATTACTACTTTTAAAAAATTAATTCTATAACAAAGAAACAAGAAGATTTTTTTTTAAAAATACACAATGTTATAAGGGATATATTTTTAAGTACAAAACAAACTATTTCTTTGCACCAACATAAAAACTAGCAACAGTTATACTTTTATTTATATTTATAAGTATATCTTTATTTTCTCAAAACATTAGTTAACTTTATAAAAAAACATTTTTTGATTATATTTCAAAAAGCATCAAAATATCATGTTGAATAGTAATTTTCTTTATTTTATGTAACATTGTTATTTTTTTACCTACTTATACTTACAAATCAACATTCATGAAGCAAACATTTCAAGAACTCATTACCTATTTAAAAAATCCCGTTTTAGAGAAAGATAATAACACAAATCTTAACTATAGGTTTACAAAGTTTATACACCTGCTTATTATTTGTATTATTACAAGTGGACTTATTATGCCTTTATTTTATTTAATTGAGTATTTAGGCTTAGTTGATATGGAAAAACATGCTATGGAGGATATGATGAAAACATTATCTAAACCTATGGTGTTTTTCTTTGCTGTTATAGTAGCTCCACTTGTGGAAGAGTTAATTTTTAGAGGTCCAATCACTTTATTCAAGGATAAAAATTCATTTAAAATAGCTTTTTATTCTTTTGCAATTATATTTGGATTAGTTCATATAACTAATTATAACATAACTACAAATGTACTTTTATTAATACCTCTTTTAATAGCTCCTCAAACTATTTTAGGTGGCTATTTAGGATTTATTAGAGTTCGTTTTGGCCTACAGTGGAGTATGTTGTTACATGCTTGCTATAATGCTTTTTTTATGATAATGGCATTTGCTGGAGAAACTGTTTAAAATGAAAAAACAAGAGCTTAAGGAATTTCTTGACGAAAAGGTTATTAAATACAATACTTTTAACTTTATTGAAAGTGACCCTATTCAAATACCTCATCTATTTACTCAAAAAGAAGATATAGAAATAGCTGGTTTTTTAGCAGCGACTATTGCTTGGGGTAATCGTAAGATGATTATTAAAAATGCACATCGAATGATGGACTTATTAGGTAATTCTCCTTATGATTTCGTTATGAATCATTCTGAAGATGATCTTGTTAGTTTTGATGGTTTTGTTCACAGAACCTTTAATTCAGATGATTTTACTTTTTTTATACAATCACTTAAAAACATTTATCAAAATTATGGGGGGTTAGAAAATGTTTTAAAACCTGAAAGTAATTCAAATAATTATCAATTAGCTATTCATAATTTTAAAAAAGTGTTTTTTGAAACACCCCATCAAACCAGAACTTTAAAACATGTATCTGATCCTTTAAAAAATTCAGCATCAAAACGTATTAATATGTTTTTACGTTGGATGGTTCGTAATGATAATTCTGGGGTAGATTTTGGTATTTGGAAATCTCATTTATCACAAAATTTACATTGTCCTTTAGATGTTCATTCAGGAAATGTTGCAAGAAAATTAGGGCTTTTAACTCGTAAACAAAATGACTGGAAGGCACTTATTGAACTTGACGATACTCTAAGGCTTTTTGATCCTAAAGATCCTGTAAAATACGATTTTGCTTTATTTGGATTAGGTGTTTTTGAGAAGTTTTAATACTTTTAGCTTAATTAACTAAATATGTTAATACAAAAGCTAAAACTTCTTTCTATAATGAAAAATATTATTTTATTAACTACACTATTTTTTAGTATAGCTATATATTCTCAAGACTCCCGAGTTCCTATTGATACTACTATTATTACATCGAACACAGTTACAATAAAAGGTAAAAAAGTAAACTATAAGGCTCAAACAGGTACTCAACCTGTTTTTGATGCCAATGGAAACATAAAAGCTACCTTATTTTATACATACTATTACCGTACTGGAATACAAAACAGAAAAAAAAGACCTTTAATTATGTCTTTCAATGGTGGACCTGGATCAGCTTCTGTATGGATGCATATTGCATACACTGGCCCTAAAATTTTAAACATAGATGATGAAGGAAATCCAATTCAACCATACGGAATTAAGGATAATCCGTATTCCGTTTTAGATGTAGCTGACATCGTTTTTGTTAACCCAGTTAATACTGCTTATTCTAGACCTGTAGTAAAAGAAGATAAAAAAGTTGATAAGGAATACTTTTTTGGCATCAATGCGGATGCCAAATATTTAGCTGATTGGCTAACCACTTTCATTACCCGAACCAATAGATGGCAATCACCCAAATATATTATTGGTGAAAGTTATGGAGGCACACGCGTAATGCAATTAGCTCATGAATTACAAAGTAAACAGTGGATGTACTTAAACGGTGTTATTATGGTTTCTCCTGCTGATTATCAACTATTACGTACAAAAAACTCAGAAGATTATGCTGTTAACTTTCCTTATTTTACAGCTGCTGCTTGGTATCATAACATGCTACCAAAGAAACTACAAGAACAAGATTTATTAGAAATTTTGCCTGAATCAGAAAAATTTGCCATCAATGAACTTCTTCCTGCAATTGCTAAAGGTGGTTATGTTTCTGATACTGAAAGGCAAAGTATCGCTAAAAAAATGGCTTATTACTCTGGTATAAAAGAAGAAGTAATTTTGCAACAAAATCTTGAAGTTCCAAACAGTTATTTTTGGAAAGAATTATTGCGCAATTCTTCAGGAAAAACAATTGGACGTTTAGATAGTAGATATTTAGGTATTGATAGGAAACTAACAGGATCAAGTCCAGATTACAGTCCAGAACTTACTTCATGGCTTCACTCTTTTACTCCAGCTATTAATTATTATATTCAAAATGTATTAAAATTTAAAACCGACGTTAAATACAATATGTTTGGCTCAGTACATCCATGGGATTTTAAAAATAACAATGCACGTGAAAATTTACGAAAAGCAATGGCTCGAAACCCTTATTTAAAAGTACTGGTTCAATCTGGTTACTATGATGGTGCAACGACCTATTTTGCTGCAAAATATACAATGGGAAAAATTGATCTTAGTGGTACTTTTAAAAATAGACTTACATTCAAAGGGTATAGAAGTGGACATATGATGTATCTTCGTAAAGTAGATCTAGAAAAAGCTAATGATGATTTACGTGAATTTATCAAACAGAGTTCAAAAAATATAGGACCAGCTAAATATTGATTATGAAAAATAACATAACAAATATGATGTGTTTAGATATGTATATGTCTTCATTAAACTTTAATGAGCAATTAACATTTCAAAAACACATACAAAAAACTGACTATAACGTAGCTAACTTAGTTAGTTGGGATATTCATTTACAAAACTACCATCAAATCACCTCTAATTTAGAGATAGATAACGATTTAGCATACATAAAAAACCTTGCTAAACAATATAATTGGGAAAACAATATTGATTCGATTATTAAAAACAATAGTTTTGAAGCAATTGTTATTACTGACTTATCAAGAAAAATTATGTGGGTTAATAATGGTTTTACAGATATGACTGGGTACCCAAAAAACTTTGCGTTAAATAAAACTCCTAATTTTTTACAAGGCTCAGAAACCTCTGAAGCAACAAAAAAAAGAATTAGAAAGAAACTTCAGAATAATGAACCTTTTAAAGAAATCATTATTAATCATAAAAAAGATCGTACTTCTTATAAGTGTGAAGTTCAAATATTTCCTCTTTACAATAAAGAGACAACTCATTTTTTAGCATTAGAAAAAAAAGTTGTTTAATAAAAAAGGAGATTGACTATTCAATCTCCTTTTTAACTTTACATATATAAACTCACTACTTTTTATCTAAAGCAAAAGCTACTAATTTTGATGAATCATAGGCGTCAATTTCATGATTCCCATTTGTAGCCAAAGCATTAACATATAAATGTTCAGCAAAAGCAGCTCTTTCTTCTCCTAAACAAGTACCTAATAAGTCGGCTGGTGAAAACATTTTGGTATATTCACTAAAACTATTCCTAGCATATAAACCTCCATCATTTGTTGAAACATTTCCAATTACCATTCCTTTAGTATTTGTTTTATTAGCTTGATTTGTATCTGTACAGGTACCTTTTTGAACTCTAAAATTTAGGTCTGCAAAATTATGAGGATGATACGCTCTAAATTTTATTTCTATTATAGAATTATTGTCCTTGTATGGAACAAAACCACAACATGTTGGATTTACTTCTTTTCCATCAACTTTTATTTTATAAATATCTGCTTTAGTAGGACTATTATCAATTCGCATTACCATTTTAAAAGCGCTACACGTACCTCTTCCACTACTTTCCAAATTTACCGATGGTGCGTTAATTGAAGGAGTGAAAGTATCATAGTTAGGAACCTGAAACAATTCATTTGGGATATTCGTTATTTTATTTCCATTTCTATCAAAAAGCTCTAAACTAAACTCATACAAACCGTCTCCTTCCAATGAAGAATCAAACGATATTGTTCTGGTATTTTGATCCCAGTTTGCATCTTGCTCTGTTGCATTAAATGGAGCATCTGTTGGTGATGTTGTAGGTATTAAATATAGACCTCTTTCTACTCCTTTATCAAAAGGTCCTAATTTTACTTTATTATAATTAAAGTGAAAGTGCCCGCTTGAATCTTGAAAAACATACGAGTACGTTTTTTGAACTAAATTATTTAATTTTTCTGTAGCACCAAAGGCATTTGATAAATCAGCATGTTTTAACTTTTTATATGACCAACGATAATATGTATATTTTGAACTAGGTAAATCATTACTAAATTGTACTACAAATGATAATCCTTTACCAAAAGGTCTTCTAAAATTACCTTTATTTTCATGCTTATCAGTTAAACCTTGTCTATTCAAAAACCTTCCTTGTATAGCATTCCCAGTAACATTTTTTTGTTCTATATGTGAAACACTTGTACCCCAATTAATTGTTTTGATCCAGATTAACTCACCATCAATATCATTAGAACATTCCCATCTTACTCTTGGATCTGTAACATTAATATGTACTTCAGTACCACATTTATAATTCCAATACGTATTACATGGTAATTGAGGTTTGTAAACTGTTTCCCATTGATCATCTATAAAAGCCTCTACCCAGAAATACAAATCTGGGTGGTCTCCGAAAATTGAATAATAAATTTCAGTATCAAAATCTCCATTAGCATCTGTGTAAACTGTTCTTAATTCATCACACTTATAAAAATAAGGCCACAACCAAGATATATGACAGAAATACGGATGAAATAGTTTAAAATTTTCTACGATTGTATTTCTAATTATTCTTGGATTTTTACTTTTTAAAGTAGTCATTATATTACGATCAGATAAAACTGGATTTATTTTATCTGACAATAAGATCTTCTTATTTATAGAGATATTTTTTTTAAATTTTGGCCTATTAATCCCACTAAAAACAGAATTAAAATCTCTTATTTCAAAAGGCGGATTTGGTACTGGTGGATCTGGTAACGTAGGTACAGGAACTGGTATTTCTGGTCGTAATATCAAATCGGGAATTCTTAAGATAATATCATCTGGAATTCTTGGTATTAACCATTGAATTTTATCTACCTCGCAAATATGAACACGCATATTGCATAATCCTTTTTTCTCAGAAAAATTATTGATATTAAATTCTTTAAACACGTTTCCAAAAACCCTGCATTTTTTATAATTCCAAAATGGGATATACAATTCAGGAATAGATAAAATTTCTAACTCTTTATTTGCTTTTTTGAAAAGTTTAGGCTTATATGCCTTATGCTTAGAGAGTAAAATATTGTAATTTTTCTCGTTTAAAACTGCTGTTGTTTTTGGTGCTATTAATAAATTAAAGGTTCTTAATTTATCTATACACGCTTCAAAGTGAATTGAATCTTTTTTAATGTCTACTCTTTCAATAAAGTTTTTATCTCTATCAAATAACAATGCTACTAAATCAATTGGCACTGTTTTTTCACCTGATTTAATGGATATTTTTAGCCTATTTTCTTCCCTTTTTTTTGCCATGATTCGTTTTTTTAAGTTTGCTTCACAAAGCTATTACCCAAAAAACAGTAGGCTACATGATTTATCTTGTTTCTAACAAAAGGGTTTTCTTCTTTTTAAATAGGAAAAACACTTATTGAAATAAAGGTTTTATATAAAAAAGAATATGCTATTCGTTGATTAATTTTAAATCACAATACCAAAAACTAGTATCATAATTTTTATTATTTTCTTCTTCTTTATTTTGATGACAGTTATCAGAATCGTCATCATTTAATGTATATGATTTTAAAACCTTCTCTCCTATTGAAAACTTAATAGGCTTTTTAAAAATAGGTCCATCATAACAGAATGTATGAAATTCTCCATTCTCTCCGCATACATCAACATCATTAGGTAAATCATTTATAAAATTTTCATCAATAATTCTACCTACAAATTCTTCACCTAGCTTTTTAGCATTTACACAAACAGTAATTGTCTTAAATCCTAAATTTAAAAACTCTCTTAACAACTCTTTGGTATTATTTTTCCATAAAGGATATACCCCAGTTATTCCTACTTCTTGTAATTTTGTATCTCTATAATTCCTTAAATCCTCTAAAAAAATGTCTCCAAAAATAGCCGTCTCTAATCCTAATGATTTTAACTCAGCTGTTTTTTCTTTCATTTTCTGATTATATAAATCCATAGTAACATTAGCAGGAAATTCAATTTTTTCTAAAGGAATGCCAATACTATCAGCTTGTGCTATAAGTAAACTTTCATGTAAACCATGCATAGAAACACGCTGATAGTCTTTATTTACATTAGTTATTAGTTTTTCTACGCTATATTTTTTTTCTTGAAGAACTTTATACAATGCTAAGGAAGAATCTTTTCCAGAACTCCAATTAAAGTAGGATTTTTTCATTTTGTAAAAATAAAACAAAACCCTAAAGAGTTAGGGTTTTGTTAGGAATATCTACAATTTATAAAAACCTCCATGACTTACGTGAAAATAAGTCTCTTGATTCTTGTAAGTATGTATCCATTATTCTAGGTTTTCTTTTTAACAAGGTATTGATAGTATCGGTATTTGGCTCTTCATTTTTAACAGCTAAAACATCTATTTCTACAATATGACGAGCTAACCATCCTGGTAATTTTGCCTGTTGGGTTAATTTATTTAAAAACTCATCTCTGGTTATATTTTCATATATTATTTTTTTACCTGTAACATGTGATATTCGTTGAGCCATAGTTTCATGTGATATAGCTTCTGGTCCTGAAATTATTACTGATTCTCCATTTAAAGTTTCAGTTTGTAATAAATATTTCACAGCAACTTCAGCAACATCTCTTGCATCAACATAATTTCTTTTTGCGTCTTCCATTACTCCATATATTTTACCAAAATATTTTATAGTAAACGTATTTCTCTCCCAATTTTGCATAAATGAATGTGGCTGTAAAAAACAATGATCTATTCCTGTTGAAGCTATAGTTTGCTCTATCTTTCGATGCCAATCACTAACTTCAACATATATATTTTCAGGCACAATTGGTGCTGAGAGTTTTACAATTCGTTTAATATTTAAAAGTTGAGCTACTTCAACAATATTAGTTTCAAAAACTACTTGATTGGGAGAAGTACCAGTTAATAAAAAAATTGCATCAACATTAAAACAAGCTCTTTTAATCTCTTCTTTTGAAGTTAAATCAACCGATATATAACTAATAGTATTGTTTTCACTACTAAGACTAATAGGCACCTTTCTTTTCGGACTTCTTAAAACTCCTCTTACAAAACAATTTTCTAAATTTAATAATCTTAAAACTTCAGAACCCACAGTACCTGTAACTCCAAATACAACTATGGTTGGTTTTACAATATTCATATTAACTCTTTTGATTTTGCAGAATGATTCCATGCAGTTATTACTGTTCCTAAAATTGTAGACAGAATTATATTAAATACAAATTCTTGAAAATTGAAAAGAAGAATAAACAAACAAGCAATACTTAAAGTTACTAATAACATTAAAGTAATTCGAGTATATCTGTTTTTAAGTGAATTTTGATCTATTTGTACTTTCCATAATATTAAATAAACTAGAATAGTAGCTAGCAACGATGGTGTAGCAATACTTGTATAACTTGAATTCATCAGCTCCTGATCTTTCATTATCCAACCAGGTGTCCAAGACATTATAGCTGGAAAAAAATAAGATGGAATAATTGCTAAAAGAAACTTCTTTACTGAAAAGTTATTCTTATTCGTATGATTTTCTTGCATATCTTATGATTATCTAAATGGATTTATTTTTATACCTACAGATAAATATGCTTTTGATGGGGAAGAAAAATCAAACAAAACAGAATCATCTATATTTTGGAATTCATACTTTTCAAATACTGAATAAGTACCTCTTAGCATAATTCCAATACTTCTACTCAACCAATAATTGTACTCTGCCCCTACTGATACTGTAGTGAAAACTGATCGTTTAATCTTTTGACTATTAGGTTGGTCAACTATAGTTTTAGTATTTATTCTAGCTGTAAAATCATTTAAATCTCCCAAGACTTTTAGTGAGTGTTTTTTATTAAAGTTATATTTTACATAGGTATTTGGTAAGCCAACGGCAAAAGATATTTTATTATTAATATTTCCCATTATGTTTACTACTGGATTAACTGTATTCTCTCCAGATAATGTTAAATACCCCACACCAAAGCTTAAAATAAAATAGGTGTTTTTGTTTTTTGTGTTAAATCGTTTTTCTGCAAATAAAATTCCGTTTATTTTAAAATCATCAGTTTTAATTTTTTGATTAAAATCTCCAACCAAATGAGGCATTATTAATGTATTAATTGACCAATTTCTTGAAATTCTATATTTAGCTAATAAGCTATAATTTACATTGTAATAATGTTCTTTATTACTTAAAAATGAAGGCTTGTTTTGTCCAAATGAAATAGAATGATAGTCCATTCCTAAAGTATTAAACAGTGCTAATTTTTTAAAGAATATTGGTTTAAATCCTAACTTACCACTTACTCTTTCGTAATCGTATAATGCAGTATTATTTATTTCTGGGGTATAATGAAGATAGAACATATCTCTATCTTTATTTAAAACAAATACATCACCTGTTACTTGGCCATAAGCTTTACCTAAAAGAAATATTGCTAGAATTACTATTTTGTTTCTAAACATAATTTATATTGATTAAATTCAATACAAATATTGCTCGAATTAAGCTTCATGAAATTACCAAATGGTAATTAACATCATTTTAAAAAAAATTAATTGATTTCAGTATAAACATCTTAAATAATGATGCTACTATTAGCCTTTTGAAGCACTAATTTCTTTACGTATTCTACTAAGAGATTGTGGAGTAATTCCTAAAAATAACGACAAATCTTTTAAAGGAACTCTAAAAATTAAATCTGATCGCTTTAATAAATCTAGGTAACGCTCTTTAGCTGTTAAAGTTTGAAAATTATGAATACCGTATAAAACACTTGCAAAAGCATCTTCCCAAAGCAACCTACCAAACTTTTGCCATAGTGGGAATTTGTCATATAACGCTTCCATATCTTGAAACGAAATACTGAATAACTCGGTATCTTCTATTGCTCTAATATAGGAACCTGAACGTTCTCTTTTCTTAATTTTAGCAACATCGGCAATAAATTCATTTTCAAAAGCAAAGTAACGAGTATATTGAATTTCTTCTATTATATCATATATAATTAGCCCTCCAGAAGCAACAAAATAATAATCTGTTACTACTTGTTCTTTCTTTATTACAAATTTATCTTTTGAAACTTTTTTCTCTTTAAAAAAAGATAGAACTATTTCTAGTTCTTCTTTTTCCATAGAAACATAGTTATTAATGTATTTTATTAACTTTTCCATGAGCTTATTTTATTAAATACATTAATTTTCTTACTACTGTTTTCTCTTTTGATTTAAAGGAATTGGTTTTTCTTGCTTAACTAATGGAGTTCCATATAAATCAAAATCTCCAGCTTCATGAATTTCTATATCTATAAATTCACCTAGCTTTATATAATGATCTTTGGCATCAACTATTACATCATTATCTACATCAGGAGAATCAAACTCAGTTCTTCCATAATAATATCCTCCATCCTTTCTATCAAATAAACAACGAAAAGTTTTACCTATTTTCTCTTGGTTTAATTCCCATGAAATTTGAGATTGAACTTCCATTATTTCATTTACTCTTCTAAACTTCACATCATCAGGAACATTATCTTCTAAAACGTATGCTCCAGTATTTTCTTCATGTGAATATTCAAAAGCACCTAATCGCTCAAAACGCATTTCTTCAACCCAATCTTTCAATTCTTGAAATTGTTCTTCTGTTTCTCCTGGGTATCCAACTATTAAAGTTGTTCTAATAGCCATATTAGGCACAAACTCTCTAAACTTATGAATTAACGAAGTTGTTTTTTCATGAGTCGTACCACGTTTCATCGATTTCAATATCTCTGTATTGATATGTTGCAACGGAATATCTAAGTAATTACAAACTTTTGGCTCATTTTTCATTACTTCAAGTACATCTAAAGGAAAACCAGAAGGGAATGCATAATGTAAACGAATCCATTCAATTCCTTCAACCTTTACTAACTCTCTTAACAAATCAGCTAAAGCACGTTTTTTATAAATATCTAACCCGTAATATGTTAAATCTTGTGCTATCAGCATAATTTCTTTGATTCCTTTTTCAGCTAGCTTTGTAGCTTCAGTAACCAAGTTTTCTATTGGCGTAGATTTATGCTTTCCTCTCATTAAAGGAATTGCACAAAAAGAGCATGGACGATCACAACCTTCTGCTATTTTTAAATATGCATAATGCTGTGGCGTGGTAGTTAAACGTTCTCCTATTAACTCATGCTTATAATCTGCTTCTAATACTTTTAGTAAATTAGGCAAATCATGTGTTCCAAAATATTGATCTACATTCGTTATTTCTTTTTCTAAATCTGGCTTATAACGTTCGCTTAAACAACCTGTAACAAATACTTTGTCAACTTCACCTGCCTGCTTACGTTGTGCATAGTGCAAAATAGTATCTACACTTTCTTCTTTTGCTTTACCTATAAATCCACAAGTGTTAATAACCACAATGTTTCCATCATCATTTTCATCTTCATGTACAACATTTTTTCCATTTGCTTTTAATTGTCCCATTAACACTTCACTATCGTAAACGTTTTTAGAACATCCTAAAGTAACTACGTTGATTTTATTTTGCTTTGGTGATTTAGTACGCATATCAAAATTTTGGACTGCAAAGATACATTTTAATTAAACCTTTTTATTATATTATAGTCTTAAAAATATAAAATCATAGGTCATGAAAAACACATTCCATTTATTTTTATGTTTTTTATTATTACTAGTAGTTAGTTGTTCTTCAAACACTAATGAAAACTCTTTACCTGAAACACCAAATGAGGAAAAATTTTATTTCCCTCCTTTGAATGCAACCACTTGGGAAACTAAAACAATTTCTGAATTAGAATGGAATGAAAACCAACTACAACCACTTTTAGATTATTTAAAAGAAAAAAATACTAAAAGCTTTATGATACTTCATAATGGAAAAATTGTAGTAGAAGAATACATGAATGGTCATGATGCTTCTAAAGTTTGGTATTGGGCTAGTGCTGGCAAAACTCTTACTTCAACATTAACAGGGATTGCTATTGATGAAGGTATTATTTCTTTAAATAATAAAGTTTCAAAATACATCGGAACTAAATGGACAAGTGCTTCCTTAGAAAAAGAAAACTTAATTACTTGTAAAAATTTACTATCTATGAATTCAGGATTAGATGATCGCTTAGGAGATGAAGTTTTACCTTCTAATCTACATTACTTTACTGATGCAGGAAATAGATGGGCTTACCACAATGTATATGTAAAACTACAAGATGTAATTGCACAAGCTAATAGTACTTCATGGAATTCATACTTTAACTCAAAATTAAAAGACAGAATTGGGATGACTGGATCTTGGATAAAATTAAATAGTTCAAATGTATACTGGAGTACAACCAGGAGTATGGCTCGTTTTGGGGTATTAATTGGTGCAAAAGGGAAATGGAATGATTCACAAATTGTTTCTGAAAGCTTTTTAAATGAGGCTACCAATTCTTCTCAAAACATTAATGAATCTTACGGGTATTTGTGGTGGCTAAATGGAAAAAACAACTATCTCTTGCCTAAAATCCAAACACAACTCTCAGGAAGTTTAATACCTAATGCTCCAAATGATATGTATGCTGCTTTAGGTAAAAATGACCAAAAAATATACATAGTTCCTAGTAAGAACATTGTAATAATACGTATGGGAGAAGAAGCTAATACTACAAATTTAGCACTCTCAAGCTTTGACAATGAACTTTGGTCAAAAATTAATAGTCTGATAAACTAATTATATACTTCAGGATTTTTTCTCACTTTAGTTAACTGTTCAAAAGCATATCCAAAAGCTAACAGTTTTTTTTCTGATTTTGGTTTAGCTATAAAAGTTAAACTAATAGGTTCTCCTGTTACTTTATACCCCATTGGCACTGTTAAAGTAGGGTAATTAGATACCGCAGCAATTCCTGAATGGTAATTATTTATAGAAACTATTACTTCTACTTTATCCTGCTTTAAAGCTTCAAAATACTTTTCACCTTCTTTTCTTAACTTCAACTTAATAGTTTTTAATTCTTCTTTTGAAGTTGTATCTTTAACTATTCCCATAAACAGTTCTTGTCCATATGGAATTCTTAATAAAGAATCTTTTTTATTAAAATTTACAATTTTTTCTACTGAAGTAATTGTGTTTGAACTATTATTTAGAGATTTAAAATAATTAGGTAAATCGTGTTTCATCTCAGTGGTTAGTAAATTTAAAAAGCCTTCATAATTCATTTCTTCAGGAGCTAGTTCTAGAAGTTCAACTTCTGCTAATTTTAACTTACTTATAGCTTCTTTATAAATAGAATCAGATAATAATGCTGTTAAAACTCCAATTTTCTTTCCCTTTAAATAATCACTATTCCACTCAATTGTATTATAGTCGTTCTTCATTGACTTAACCATATTTGTAATGGTATCCAATTTATCATAACCTACCATTGCTTCTAAAATAAGCGCGTTATCAATTACGCTTTTAGTCATAGGCCCTGGAGTATCTAGAGTACTAGAAATAGGTATAATTCCTGATCTACTTAACAATCCCACTGTTGGTTTTAAGCCTACTACCGAATTTTGACTTGATGGAGAGGTAATTGAGCCTGATGTTTCTGTTCCAATTGCAGCAACTGCATAATTAGCTGCTATTGAAACTCCGCTACCAGAACTAGAACCTCCAGTTTCAAATTTCTTTCTTCCATAAGGGTTTAATGTTTGGCCTCCAATTGCACTATAGCCTAACGGACATCCATTACAAAAGAAATATGCCCATTCACTTAAATTAGCTTTTCCTAAAATTAAAGCTCCAGATTCTTTCAATTTTTCAACAATAAAAGCATCATTTTTAGTTATGTTATTTTTTAAGATTGAAGCACCGGCAGTTGTTGGCATTTCTTTAGTGTTGATATTATCTTTTAATAAAATAGGCATTCCATAAACTGAAGAAAAATCTTTTACCTTATTTTTATCTCTAGTCCTTGCCTCATCTAAAACTTTAGGGTTCAATGAAATTATTGCATTTAACGATCTGCTACTATCCATTTCAAACTTTCTTATTCTATATAAATAAAATAATGTTAGCTTCTCGTAATTAAAAATATTTTCAGAAATACTTTTTTGAATTGACGGAATATTCTGTTCCAATATAAATGGCTTCAACCGTTGATATTCTTTTTCAGAAAAACTAGCTAATTCTTTTTCAAAAGGTTTAAATACCTTACCTAAATCTAAATATTTAGATTGAATTAGTTTAAACTTCATTCTTGGGTTTTCGTGACTTTGCTGTTCCTTTATTTCTGAAGTTTCGTTATATTTTTTAAAAGATATTTTTATTGATTCTTTTTTACAAGCAACTAAAATTACTATAAATACGAAAAGAAAGAAAAGCTTTTTCATTGTTTATCTATTTGATAATCAAATATAATTATTTTATAAAGACCAATTAATATTTTTTGAACACCCATAAGTTATAACAATTAATGAAACTTATATAGTCTATTTCCAATCAAAAAAAGTAGCTTGATACTTAAGGTAAAATATTCTAAATTAGTTATCTAAAATAAGTTTAAAAAAGTTTACAGTTAAAATATAATGACTAAATATATAAAATACCTAATTTCCTTTCTCCTTATTTTTGGACTGACGGTTAATGAGTGTTCTATATATTCTCAAACAAATTCTTCAAATCCTCAGGCTTTATTTCTTAACACAAGAAAGAAGTTTAACTATAAGCGAACGAAATTATATCTTTACTCTGCGCATATTCTATCTAGAAGAATATTATCCTTTGTACACACTACATACTGTACTTTAAAATATACTTTTAATATTCAAGTTAAACTTATTTTTAAATTACAAACTGATATTTACCAAAAAACAAGCTCAAGAAGTGCTCTACACGTTTTTTTAAGGAAAATAATTACATCAAGTAATCATTATTCAAATTTATACATAGCATAGAACTGATTTACTTTTCTATGATAATTTATGCTTAAGTGCATAAAATGATAAAACAAGTGTCTAATTATTTATCATAACTATAATGTATAAACAAAAAAATAAAACTCACTTGGGTAAATCTAAGCGGCTAACTCATTGGATAAAAAGAAAATTCCTTTTAATAATTACTGCATTTATGCTTGGAATGTCTAACGCTGTTTATGATGACGATAAAATGATTTATGGGAATCAAAATCATACTGAACAAAAACAAAAAGGAGATTAACATAAAGTTCTTTTACTTTATTACATCATTTTCAATAGACTTGTATAAAAACCATGGTTATGAATTTCTATACAGGTTAATGGTATATCTTAGTTTTAATACTTAATCAATCCTATTATGATAAAAAGTTATTAGCCTATAAAAGAGCTGAGGAGAACTAAACTTAACATTCTGTTCTTTTCTTCTATCTTTGTTTTTAATTTGAATAATAACCTATTATTAATATACGAAAACATTCTTTACTATTAAAAAATAAAAATACAGATTATTAAAAACAAGAAACAAGATATAGCCAATATATACAAACTCAATAGCTTTGATAATATGGAATTATTATCAGCCTCATATGTAAATCAAAAATTCCCTATGCATTCTCACAATACTTATTGTATAGGTATACTTGAGGAAGGATCACAAATATTATCCTTCGCTAAAAATAATTTAATCGTACCTTCTAACTCTATTATTATGATTAATCCAAATGAAGTTCACGCAAACTATGCACTGGATGAAAATGGATGGAAATATAAAATGATGTACGTAAATTCAGATGTTGTAAAATATATTTATTCTTTATATTGGATATCAAAATGCAAAAACATTCGTTTTAAATATTATACTTTGCAAGATGACTTTATCTTTAATCTAATCAAATCATTTTTTAACTCTTTTGAAAACACTTCTTTTGAAAATTTAGAACATCAACTTAAGAGAATCCTCTCCCATCTTATTACAAACTATGCTACCAATACAGAAGAACAAGAGCAAGTACACCAGAATTCCATTAACGAATTAAAACATATTCTAGATGAAAAATTTGACACTAAATTAAACCTAGATAATATCTCAAAATCTTTGGGAATAAACAAGTTCAAAACTATTCGAGCATTTAAAAAATCTACAGGAATGACTCCTTTTTCTTATGTATTGCAAAAACGAATAGAGAAGTCAAAAATATTAATATCTCAAAATGTAAAACTTAGTCATGTTGCTCTCGAATCTGGCTTTTATGATCAGAGTCATTTTTCTAAATATTTTAAAAATTACGTAGGTGTAACTCCAATTTCATATTTTAAAAGTTGCAATATTTTACAAGATTTTAATAAATAACAAGGCTAGCTTTGTACTTAGAAAGTCTCATGACTATTAAAATATTAAAACATTTAAAAAAATGAAAATCGCAATCATTGGAGAATTCGATGAAAACTTCAGACCACATGTAGCCACAAATCAAGCTATTGAACACTCACGTTCAATTATTGATCAAGATTTTGAATCAAAATGGATTTCTACTGAAACTGTTGAAAAAAATATGGAGCTAATTTTAAAAGAATTTCAAGGCTTTTGGATTGCACCAGGAAGTCCGTATAAGAGTATGAAAGGAGCAATTGACTTAATTGAATACACCAGAAAAAATAATATACCAACATTTGGAACTTGTGGGGGTTTTCAACATATGATAATCGAATATGCTCGAAATGTTCTTGATTTAAAAGATGCAGAGCATGCAGAATATGATCCATATGCTTCTCGATTAGTTGTAGATCCTCTTTCTTGTGACTTAAAAGGTGATCCTTTAGAAATTGAGATTATAAATGAAAAATCAAAGGTTTTTTCTATCTATCAAAAACGTGTTATTAAAGAAAAGTATTATTGTAATTTCGGTTTGAACCCAGATTATCAAAATTTATTTGATAAAAATGGTTTTAAAATTGTAGGAAGTGATATTCATAATGAAGCAAGAATTGTAGAACTTGAAAAACATCCGTTTTTCATTGCCACTTTATTTGTTCCACAAGATAACTCTACTTTTAACTCACCTCATAAACTGGTTACCGAATTCATCAGAACTATTTTAAAATAAGGAATAGTCTTATAATTATGATTAGAAAAAAACATGTAAAATTTACTTTCACATGAATAAAGACATTAACTTAAATCAAAACTGGACAACCATTTTTTGAAATCACCTATGACTCTGATTAACAATCTATTTATGGAAAATTAATTATAAGAACTACCTCTATAAAACAAAAGAAAGATTAACATAAAGTTCTTTTACTTTATTACATCATTTTAATTTACTTGTATAATTCTAACTAAAATATTAGTAATTAAAAAAAGACAAGGTCAAACATAAAATTGAATCACCAATAAAAATCAAATAGAAGCAGTTTTGGAAATAAAAAATCGTTGAATTTAGTGTATGACAAAGTATTTAACAACATATCAATATTGTATAAAAATAAAAAACTCCCAAAAAATGGGAGTTTTTATTTTATATTTTAATGTTCTTATTTAAAAAAACTGTCTACAAATTCATGCTTGTTAAAAACTTGTAAGTCATCTATACCTTCTCCAACTCCAATATATTTAACAGGTATTTTAAATTGATCAGATATCCCTATAACTACCCCACCTTTTGCGGTACCATCTAATTTAGTAACTGCTAAAGATGTTACTTCAGTCGCTTTAGTGAATTGCTTTGCTTGTTCAAAAGCGTTTTGACCAGTAGAACCGTCTAATACTAATAATACATCATGTGGTGCATCTGGAATTACCTTTTGCATAACACGTTTAATTTTAGTTAATTCATTCATTAAATTAACTTTGTTGTGTAAACGTCCTGCTGTATCAATAATAATAACATCAGCGTCTTGATTAACCCCTGACTTTACCGTATCAAATGCTACAGAAGCAGGATCTGACCCCATTTCTTGGCGAATAATAGGTACATCTGTTCTATCAGCCCATACTTGTAACTGATCAATTGCTGCTGCTCTAAAAGTATCAGCTGCTCCTAATACAACTTTTAAACCTTTCTTTTTAAACTGTGAAGCTAATTTACCAATCGTTGTTGTTTTCCCAACTCCATTTACCCCTACAACCATCAATACATATGGCTTTTTATTTTCGGGAATTGTAAAATCAGTTTCATCACCTGTATTCGTTTCAGAAAGCAAACCTGCTATTTCGTCTCGTAAAATTTGGTTTAATTCCTCAGTACCTAAATATTTATCACGAGCTACACGTTCTTCTATTCTTTCTATAATTTTTAATGTAGTATCTACACCAACATCAGATGAAACTAAAACTTCTTCTAAATTATCTAATACATCATCATCAACTTTTGCTTTACCAGCAACAGCCTTTGATAACTTAGAAAAAAAACTTGTTTTTGTTTTTTCTAAGCCCTTATCTAATGTTTCTTTTTTCTCTTTTGAAAAAATTTTCTTAAAAAAACTCATAGTTAAATTTTATAATCGCTTATACTAGGTTAAAAACCATACCAAACATAGTATATGGTCAAATTGTCATTTTATACGATTACTTTTCGTGTTAAGAGTAAGATATTTTGATATAATAAAACTTAACTCGAAGGGTAATGCTCAAAAGTACAGTTTTTTAATACATAAAAAAAGCTACCTTCAAAATTTGAAAGTAGCTTTTTTATAAACTGTAAACAAGAATTACTTTTTAGCTATAAAGTCATTTACTTGTGTAGGATCCATAATAGCTTCAACAAATGTGTAAGCTCCAGTTTTAGGAGACTTTACCATTTTGATAGCTTTGGTTAATCTTTTTGAACCTGTTTGTAAAGTTGCTACTGATTTCTTTGCCATGTCCTATAGGTTATTGGTTGTTTTTTAAAACTTCAAATACGAATACTTGATATTTTAAATCTCTAATTATTTAATTTCTTTATGAACTGTCATCTTCTTTAAGATTGGATTAAATTTCTTTAATTCCATTCTATCAGGAGTGTTCTTTTTGTTCTTTGTAGTAATATAACGTGAAGTTCCTGGTTGACCAGTACCTTTATGCTCAGTACATTCTAAAATTACTTGAACTCTGTTTCCTTTTTTTGCCATCTCTGTAAAATTTTATCTAAGTAAGGAATTATTTAGTTAAGAAACCTTTTTCTCTAGCTTCTTTAATCACAGCAGAGATTCCTTTTTTATTAATATTTTTTAATGCAGAAGCAGATACTTTTAAGGTAACCCACTTATCTTCTTCTGGAATATAGAAACGCTTAGTCATTAAATTAGCGTTAAACTTTCTTTTAGTTCTATTTAAAGCGTGTGATACATTGTTACCAACCATCGCTTTTTTTCCTGTTAATTCACAAACTCTAGACATCTTCTTGACAGTTTTATAGTGTTATTTCTAAACGAGGTGCAAATATACGAACTTTTAACAGAATTAAACAAAATATTATAGGTTATTTTTTCATAATATTTTTTTGCAATAATTCTAACGCTTTAGTTACCGTTCTATTTATTACCTTTTCTCTCGGCTGACCAAAATTAAACTCCTGAACATCAATACCTTTATTATTCGCAATTGCTATATACACTACCCCTACACTTTTATCATTATTATCAGTAGTCGGTCCTGCATTCCCTGTTACAGCAATAGCATAATCAGTTTCTAATTTATTTTTTGCTGCTAAAGCCATTTGTTTTGCCACCTCTTCACTTACTACAGAATGATTTTCAATGACTTCTTTCGATATATCTAATAATTGTTCTTTTAATTTAGCAGTATAGGTAATAAAACTCCCCAAATAATAAGCAGAAGAACCAGCTACAGAAACAATTGTTGAAGCAATCTTTCCTCCTGTTAAGCTTTCTGCTGTACAAAGTGTTTGTTTTCTTTCTTTTAATAAATCTCCTATTCTTTTTTCTATAGAAGCTCCATCTTCAATCCCTGCAATAATGTCTGGTATTAATTTTTTAAGTTCTTGAACTTTTTTTGACATCGTTTCTTCTAAAAGCGCTTTGTTTTCTCCCTTAGCAGACAACCTTAAACGCACTCTACCAAATGAAGGTAAGTAAGCTAATTTTATAAATGAAGGTAGATTCTCTTCCCAATCTTCTATTCTTTCAGCAATCACACTTTCACCAGTTCCGTAAGTCATAATTGTTTTATGAAAAATAAAAGGCAAGCTAAATTCTTTTTGCAATTTAGGTAACACTTCATTAGTCATTAATCCTTTCATTTCATAAGGCACTCCTGGCAACGAGACAAAAACTGTGTTGTTTTCATAAAACCACATACCTGGAGCTGTTCCTAATTGATTCATTAATAATGTTGCCTTTGAAGGTAATTGTGCCTGATATTTCTGCACCTCATTAAATGGATGGTTAACCTTTTTAAAAATCCTCTTTATATTATCTACAACTTCTGAATATTCAACAACCTTGGTATCTTTAAAATATTCTGCAATTGTTTTTTTAGTTATATCATCTTTTGTTGGCCCAAGTCCTCCTGTAATAATAACAATATCGACTCTTTCTTCTGCCTCTTTTAAAGCGTTTAAAATATGTTGCTTTTCGTCTTGTATAGAAGATATTTGATATACTGAAACTCCTATTTTATTTAATTCTTGACCTATCCATTGTGAATTAGTATCAACTATTTGCCCGATGAGAATTTCATCTCCAATGGTAATTATTTCTGCGTTCAAATAAATCTATTTAACTTTTGTTTCACAAAGATATAACTAATATTTATGCCATAAAGTGTAACAAAGTTTTTACTTTTATGTCTTTAAAAAAAACTTACTTATGAAAAATAGTTTTGCTTTGATTACGGGTGCAAGTCAAGGTTTAGGATTGTACTTATCTAAGGAGCTTGCTAGCCGTGGTTATAATTTACTATTAGTTTCATTACCAAATGAAAATTTAGCTTCTAGTTCAAAAAGCATAGAAAATGAATTTAACGTTATTGTTAAGTTTTATGAAACAGATTTAACTGTTAAAAACAATATTATAAATCTTTGTGATTGGGCTAATAATTATAAAATTTCAATTCTAATTAATAATGCAGGTTGTGGAGGTTCAAAAAAAATAACAGAAGCCTCGTTAGATTATATTGAGAAAATTATTCAATTAAACATCATTTCTACTTCTTTCATTACCAAATTAATTATTCCTAATTTAGCATCTAATACTAAGAGTTACATTTTAAATGTATCTAGTATGGCTGCTTTTAGCCCTATTGGTTATAAAACCGTATATCCTGCTTCGAAAAAATTTATTGATTATTTTTCTTTAGGTTTAAGAGAAGAATTAAAAGAATTCAATATCTCTGTTTCTGTTGTATATCCTGGACCAATGAAAACAAATAATGAGGTGAGTAGTAGGATAGAAAAACAAAGTGGTTTTGTAAAATCTGGAGTAGTAAGTTTACATGAAATGGCATTTCAAAGTATTGAGAAAATGCTTCAAAGTAAAAAAAGAGTTATACCTGGTAAACTAAATAAACTAAGCAAGGTAATCTTAAAAATTTTACCCTTAAATACCAAAATAAAATTATTGAGTAAAGCTATAAAAAAAGAAATTGAGGTTTAAATGAGAATTTTAGTTACTGGTGCTAATGGTTTATTAGCTACAAATATCATACAACAACTACTTCAACAAAACAATGAAGTTATTGGCTTTCTAAGAAATTCAAACAGTTTTACATTAGAACCAAACAAAAATCTTCAATTACAAATTGGTGATATTACCCAAGTTGAATCTTATACTGAACTTCTTAAAAACACAGATTGTATTATTCATGTTGCTGCATTAACTAATCAAAACATTATTGATTATAATGTATACAAGAAAGTAAATGCTACCGCCACTGAAATCCTATATAAAAATGCAATTAAAAATAATATCAAAACTTTTATTTACGTTAGTACTGCTAATTGTTTTGGTTACGGCTCATTAAATAATCTTGGAAACGAAACGAAAGCTATTTCTTTCCCTTTTACAAAATCTTTGTATGCTAAAAGTAAATTGGAAGGACAAGATGCACTTTTAAATTTATCTGATGAAAATCAGCATACAAAACTTGTAATTTTAAATCCAACTTTTATGATTGGCCCTTATGACACAAAACCTAGTTCTGGAAGGTTGGTTTTAAGTGCTTATAAAAAGAAAATTATTTTTTATCCTCCAGGAGGAAAAAGTTTTATTAATGTAATTGATGCAGCTAAAGCAGTTATTCAATCAATAATTCATGGCGAACATAAGGAAGCCTATATTCTATCTGGTGAAAATTTATCATATTTAAGCTTTTATAAAAAAGTTACTCAACAACTAAATCAAAAATCTTATTTTATTAAAATTCCTAAATTACTATTATTCTCTATTGGTTATTTAGGTGATCTACTTCGTTTTTTTAAGGTGAAAACAGATTTATCAAGCATTAATGTAAAAACATTATGTGTACATAATTATTACTCAAACCAAAAAGCTACACAAAAAATAAAGCTTCAACAAACACCTATTGAAGTAGGTATTGCTGAAGCTATAAAGTGGTTTAAATTGAAATAAGAAATTAGTTATTCCCTATTTGATCTATCATTTTATCTTCTAATGGTTTTTTCTTTTTCCACGTTTTCTCTAAATAATAATACAATCCATAACAACTCAAAAGTCCAAAAGGCATTGCTATTATCCCTAATACTAAATCATTTGTAGTATCTAAAAAATCAGATTCAGTTATTACTGCATAAACACCTAAGGCAATACCAAAAATAAAAGCTCCTGTATAATAAACAACAACTCCCAATATGGCAAAACCCCATTTATTCATTTTATACTCATCTGCTAATTCATAAAACTTTTTCCCTATAAAATAGAGCAATACTAATCCTAACATAACTTTCTTTTTTTATTTAATTTTTATTTGAAATGCTTCTTTATTTTCTATAATTCCTGTTAACACATCATTCTCTTCTACTTTACCAACACCAGCTGGTGTACCAGTAAAAATTACATCTCCTTTTTTTAATGTGAAATATTGAGAAACATAACTTACTAACTCGTCAATCTTCCATAACATAGATTGTGTATTTCCTTCTTGAACTACTTCATTGTTTTTTTTAAGCTGAAAAGATAACTTATTTATATCAAATTCTTCTTTTGGGAAAAAGTTTCCTATAACAGCACTTCCATCAAATGCCTTTGCTTTTTCCCAAGGTAATCCTTTTTCCTTACATTTAGCCTGCACGTCACGAGCAGTAAAATCGATACCTAAACCTATTTCATCATAGTATTTAGGTGAAAACTTTGGTGAAATATGCTTCCCTACTTTATTTATTTTTACCAACACCTCAACTTCATAATGAATATCATTTGAAAAAGGCGGTATAAAAAAAGGCATTTTTTTAGGTAAAATTGCAGAGTCAGGTTTTAAAAAGACCACTGGACTTTCAGGCTTCTCATTCTCTAATTCTTCTATGTGTTTAGCGTAATTACGCCCTATACAAATTATTTTCATTCTATAAAACAAAACGTCATTACAAACAAAATGAAGTAACCTTTAAAATGAGATTACTTCATCATTTTTATTTATAACAACAAGTTAATTTAATTTTAAGGGATCCATGTTTTAGGGAAGTTCGGCTTTCTCTTTTCCAAAAAAGCATCACGTCCTTCTTTAGCTTCATCTGTCATGTATGCTAAACGTGTAACTTCACCTGCAAACACTTGTTGTCCTACCATTCCATCATCAGTTAAATTCATTGCAAACTTTAACATTTTAATTGATGTTGGCGATTTTTCTAATATTTCTTGAGCCCAATCAAATGCTGTTTGCTCCAACTCATCATGAGGTACAACAGCATTCACCATTCCCATTTCATAAGCTTCTTGCGCAGAATAATTTCTACCCAAAAAGAATATCTCTCTAGCTCTCTTTTGCCCTACCATTTTAGCTAAATATGCAGAACCATATCCTGCATCAAATGAAGTTACGTCGGCATCTGTTTGTTTAAAAATAGCATGTTCTTTACTTGCTAAAGTTAAATCGCAAGTAACATGTAAACTATGTCCACCACCTACTGCCCAACCTGGAACTACACAAATTACAGCTTTAGGCATAAAACGAATTAATCGTTGAACTTCTAAAATATTTAATCGATGATACCCATCTTTTCCAACATATCCCTGATGGCCACGTGCATTTTGATCTCCTCCTGAACAAAAACTCCAAACACCATCTTTAGTTGATGGACCTTCAGCTGACAATAATACAACTCCAATATTAGTATCTTCATGTGCATCATTAAATGCATCTAACAATTCAGATGTTGTATGTGGACGAAATGCATTACGCACATTAGGTCTGTTAAATGCTATCCTTGCAACATTGTGTGATTTCTTATACGTAATATCTTCGTACTCTTTGGCGGTTTCCCATTGAGGTTGTATCATAATTTCAAACTATTATCGTTATATAAAGCAAAAATAGCATAATAACTTTATTTTCTTTTTTATATTTGAGTATTAATAAACCAATCCCTATGAAATATCTGTCTCTTGTATTTGCTTTTTGCATTTCCTTTTCTTCTTTTTCTCAGGAAGTCATTACTAAATCTATCGATTCTAAAGAATTGAAACGAAAAAGAAGTTTTAAAATTTACCTTCCAAAAAACTACAAAAAAGATTTAACTGCTAATTACCCACTAGCTATAGTATTGGGTAATCAATATTTATTTGATTTATATGTTGGAAACGCGAAATTGTTTGCCAATGTTGACAAAGCTCCAAGACAAATAGTTGTTGGTATTGATATGGAAAAAACGTACGCTAAAGATATTTCCATAGTAGAAGCTACTAATATGCTAACTAGTAGATCTTCTCATTTTTATAACTTTATTAAGCATGAATTAATTCCTTATATGGAAGCCAATTTTAAAACATCACCTTTTATGTCTATTACAGGTGAAGGAAAAGGAGCTAATTTTTTAACTCATTTTTTAAAAGAACCTGAACCTATTTTTAATGCCTACATATGTGCTACCCCTGAATTTGCAAAATATGCTCCTCAAATCATCAATTCATATACACTTAGCAGACTTGGAAAAATAGACAATACCTACTACATATATGCTAGTAACTCTAAAAAACAAACAACAGAAGAGTTATATGATAGGTATAGCGAAATCGGAACTTTCCTATCTTCTTTTAATGCTGAAAACTTTCATGTAAACTTTGATAAATTTGAAAGCTCTCCTAGTTTTTTAGCCACCATTAGTGAAACTATACCTAGGGCTTTTACAAATATGTTTTCTTTATACTCCAAAATATCTAAAGGTGAGTATGAAAAAAACGTAAAAGACTTAGATCCTCTTGATGCAATAAAATATTTAGAGAAAAAATATTTAGACATTCAATATTTATATGGCGCTAATTTAAATGTAAGATTAGATGATATTTACGCTATTGAAGGTATTGTTATGGACAAAATGGATGGAGACTACTTAAGAGTTTTAGGTGACTTTGTTATGATTAAATATCCAGACCTACATTTAGGAGATTATTATGTAGGAAAATTTCATGAACTTGGTAAAGACTATGAAAAAGCAGATTTTTACTACAAAGCCGCTTATGGAAAAATGAACCCCTCAGATCCTAACACTGACTCTTTTTATGAAAACATAAAGCGAGTGAATGATTTAATGGGTAGTCAAAAACCAGATGAAGAAATTCTTCCTGAAGAAGATAATGAAGAAGAAGAAAAAGAGGAGGATAAATAATATCTTAACTTAATTCTATTCTATCTTCTTTTAAAACAATTTTTTTATTCTTATATAAACTACCAATAGCTCTTTTGAATGCTTTTTTACTCATTTGTAAATGAAATTTAATTGATTCAGGAGAGCTTTTATCTGTCAATAAAAGAAACTTTTTTTCTTCTAATTTATTCAGAATTTTTTCAACATCAGCATCTATTACATTTCTAAAACCTTGAGGTTGTAGTGAAACATCAATTCTTTCATCTTCACGAATTTTTTTTATGTAACCTACAGTTTTAAACCCTTCTTCTAATTCAGTAAAAACTTCATTTCTGTAAAGTAATCCTTCAAATTCTTCATTTATTAATACTGTATATCCTAAATGACTTTCAGTACCAATTACTAAATCTACCTTATCTCCTATTTTTAAATCCATTATAAATTTTTAAAATATTTTTTTAATATACTATCATTTACACTTGAAGGTGTAAATATCTCTAAAATTTTCGGTTTTTGTGAATCACTGTAAAATCCAGATAACTTATTTTCTAACTCTTTTATATTCGTTACTGATTCATATTCAAAACCATATGTTTTTGCCAAATATTCAGCATTTAAACTGTGTGGTGTTTCAAAATAATTTAACGCATTCGTTGTTTGAGGCCCTGGTATTATTTTGAAAATTCCTCCTCCTGAGTTATTTACTATAATGATTCTAAAATTACTAGGCACATAACTATTCCATAAAGCATTACTATCATAATAAAAACTAATATCTCCAGAAATAAATACGGTTTGTTCTTTACTTGCTAATGCAGCTCCAATTGCGGTACTAGTACTTCCATCAATCCCGCTAGTTCCTCTATTACAAAAAACTCGTAATGTTGGATTCAATTTAAACAATTGTGTGTATCTAATAACTGAACTATTACTTAATTGTAATTGGCAATTATTTGGAATAGATTTTAACAATACATTGAACACCTCTAAATCAGAATAAGAAATAGTTTTTACAAAATTTTCATGACTATCTATTCTCTTATTTTCTATCTCTAACCAGTCTTCTTTATAACTGCTTGATATCTTTTTCTTGTAATTAATTAACTCTAAAAAAAACATCTCCGGCACTTCTTTAACAAACTCACTTAAACAAAAATAAGTATCTAATTTCTCAAGTTTATCAATATGCCAATGATGCTTTGGTTGATACTTCCTTAAGAATTGTTTTATTCTTTTTGACACAACCATTCCACCTAATGTAATTAAAACATCTGGTTGTAAAGCTTCAAAAGATTTTTCGTTAAGTGGAGTAATTAATACATCTATATTATTTACAAAATTTGAACCATATAAATTAGACGTTGTTTCAGTCATTATTAAAACAGACTCATCATTTGCATACTTACTTAAAATACTTTGCAACTCATCAGAAGGGTAATTTACTCCAATTAAAATCAATTTACGTTCTGCTGAATTCCATATATCAGCAAAATACTCATAGTTGATATTACTTGTAGTTGATGTTAATTCTTCTTTAGATACCTTCAATACCTCATCCTTAATTACCTCTCCTATCTCATCAACAACTTCATATAAAGGCTCCTCAAAAGGAACATTTACATGTATCGGGCCTTTTTTTTGTATTGCTGTGCTTATAGCTTCACTTAACATTTCCGCATTACGACCCAGTTCATTTGTATCTTCTAACAAATTTGCTGAATATAAAATATGATTTGCAAAAACATTTTCTTGTCTAATAGCCTGTCCATCCCCTACATCAATTAAGTATCTTGGCCTATCAGCGGATATAACTAACAAAGGTATTTTACTATAAAAAGCCTCAGCTATTGCTGGATAGTAATTAAGTAATGCTGAGCCTGAAGTACATACTATCGCCACTGGCTTTCGTTTTTGTTGAGCTATTCCCATAGCAAAAAACGCAGCGCAACGCTCATCAACAATACTATAAGTTTCCACATCAGGATGATTAGTAAAACCTATTGTTAAAGGTGCATTTCTTGAACCAGGTGATATTACAACAGTATCAATATTATAAAATTGACATGCTGAAATTACTAATTGTGCTAATTGTTTTTTTGGATACATCAGAGTGCAAAAGTATTACTAAAAAAGAAATTCCACACTAATAGTGTGGAATTCTTATTTGTTAATCTAGAAATCTATTTTTTATATGATTTCTTTATATTTCATTTTCAAAGAATTCAGCTAACAATTACTGTTGTCCTTTTTTATAATCAGCTAAAAACTTTTCTAAACCTATATCAGTTAAAGGGTGTTTTAATAATCCAGAAATAGCACTTAAAGGTCCAGTCATAACATCAGATCCTAATTTAGCACAATCAATGATATGCATTGTATGACGAACAGAAGCAGCTAAAATTTCTGTTTCAAACATATAGTTATCATAAATTTGACGAATTTCGGCTATTAAGTTTAAACCATCTGTAGATATATCATCTAAACGACCTATAAAAGGAGATACATATGTTGCTCCTGCTTTTGCTGCTAATAATGCTTGCCCAGCAGAAAAAACTAATGTTACATTTGTTTTAATACCTTTATCAGAAAAATATTTACATGCCTTTATACCATCTTTAATCATTGGTAATTTTACTACTATTTGTGGATTAAGAGCTGCTAATGCCTCACCTTCTCTTACCATTCCTTCATAATCAGTTGAAATTACTTCAGCAGAAACATCTCCCTCAACAATATCACATATCGCTTTATAATGGTTAATAATATTTTCTTCTCCAGTAATCCCCTCTTTTGCCATTAATGACGGATTAGTAGTTACTCCATCTAAAATACCTAAAGCTTGTGCTTCTTTAATTTGATCAAGATTAGCTGTGTCAATAAAAAATTTCATCTATTTATAATTTAAAAAGTTGTGTTCTATTTCTAAAAAAATATTTCTTCTAATACGCTACAAATTTACAATTTATAATGGTTCATTAATAGTTTTTCATAAATTTTATCAGGTAAAACTCTTTTTAAAATAATTGAAAATTTCTCCATAAACCCTCCTACTTTATAATGTATTTTAGGTGACTTGCTTTTTATTATTTCATAAATAGCTTTTGCCATCATCATTGGATCTTCCCCTGAACTCACATGACTATCCATTAATGCTAAATTCTCAGCATATTTTTCTTTATACGCTGAATTTTCAAATACCGGCGTATGATATCTACCAGCAGCAATATTTGTAGCAAAATCACCCGGAGCTACATTCACCACTCGTACACCAAAACTCTTAACTTCCATACTTAACGCCTCAGTTACCAATTCTAAAGCCCCTTTGCTTGCAGAATATACTCCTCTAAATGGCAATCCCATATAACCTGCTATTGAAGTTGTATTAATAATGAGTCCACTCTTCTCTAACCGCATAGAAGGTAACACCTCTTTAATTACATCAATAACTCCAAAAAAATTAGTATCAAAATTAAACTTCATTTCTTCAGTTGGCGTATCCTCAATTGGCCCAGTGATTCCTTTACCTGCATTATTTATCAAAACATCAATCTTTCCTTCTATCCCAATCACTTCGCCGATAGCTCTTTTAATAGATTCTTTCTGAGTAACATCTAAAGCTACCATTGAAAAAGGAACATTTACTTTACTCGGATTTCTACTAGTACCGTACACCTTATAATTTTTACCATGCAAATACAATCCTATAGATTTTCCTATTCCTGAAGAAGCTCCTGTAATAAATACAACTTTTGACATTCTATATAATTTTAGACAAATATCCAAAAGTTAAAGTCAATAAAAAAACTTTAAAAACTTATATTAGCAACTCAATTTCAGTAAAAATTATGTGCAAAAAAATTATTTTTAGTAGTTTCTTAATATTTGCAAGCTTTTTAAGTTTTGCGCAAACATCTTTATTTAAACACACAAATACATTTACTCGTCAAGATACACTAAGAGGTTCTATTACTCCTGAAAGAGTTTGGTGGGACTTATCTTATTACCATTTAAATATTTCAGTGGATCCTGATAAAAAATTCATTAAAGGCCACAACAAAGTAACTTATAAAGTTTTAAAACCTGCTTCTAGGCTACAAATAGATTTACAAGCTCCTTTAAAAATTACAAAAGCTACCCAAAATGGAAAAAGCCTTATGATTACTTCAGAAGGTAATGCTCATTTCATTCAATTAAAAGAAAAACAACAAATAGGTACTACAAACTCTATTATAGTTTATTATGAAGGAACCCCCAAAGAAGCTATAAGAGCTCCTTGGGATGGTGGTTTTTCTTGGAAAAAAGACATGAATGGAAATCACTTTGTAGCAACTTCATGCCAAGGATTAGGGGCTAGTGTTTGGTGGCCTAATAAAGATCATATGTATGATGAAGTTGATAGTATGGCTATAAGTGTTCGTGTTCCTAAAAATTTAACAAACGTTTCTAATGGTAGACTTAGAAAAGTTGAAAAGCACAATGACAACACTACTACTTTTCATTGGTTTGTTAAGAATCCTATTAATAATTACGGTGTTAATGTAAATATTGGTGATTATGTGAATTTTTCAGAAAAATATGACGGTGAAGATGGTGTATTAGATATGAACTATTACGTTTTACGTGATAATCTAGAAAAAGCAAAAAAACAGTTTAAAGACGCTTCAAAAATGATGAAGGCTTTTGAACATTGGTTTGGTAAATATCCTTTTTACGAAGATAGTTTTAAACTCGTAGAAGTTCCTTATTTAGGCATGGAACATCAAAGTTCAGTTACTTACGGAAATCAATATAAACAAGGATACCTAGGAAATGACTTATCTGGTACTGGATGGGGATTAAAATTCGACTTTATTATTATTCATGAAGCTGGTCATGAATGGTTTGCTAACAATATTACTAATAAAGATATTGCTGACATGTGGGTACACGAAAGCTTTACCGCGTATTCTGAAAACTTATTCTTAGATTATTATTATGGAAAAAAAGCATCAGCTGAATATGTTATTGGTACTCGACGATCTATAAGAAACGATATCCCAATTATAGGACAATATAATGTAAATAATGAAGGTTCAGGTGATATGTACTATAAAGGGGCAAATATGCTTCATACAATTCGTCAATTAATAGATAATGATAAAAAATGGCGTAAAATTTTACGTGGCTTAAATAAAAAGTTTTATCACAAAACAGTAACTACTCAAGAAGTTGAAAAGTATATGATTAATAAATCTGGCATTGATTTAACCAAAGTTTTTGATCAATATTTACGTACCGTTAAAATTCCTGTTTTTGAGTATCAAATTACTGATAATAAATTAAAATACCGTTGGAATAATGTTGTAAAAGGCTTTAACATGGCTATTAAAGTTACAGCCAACAATAAAGCTTGTACATTAAAGCCAACTGAAAAATGGCAAACACTAAAAACAAACACTAAAACTCTTGTTGTAGACAACAACTTCTATGTAACTGTAAACAAGATATAATTCCTATTCTCATGAACAGAAAAAACTTTATTCAATCACTCTTAGGTGCTTCTGCATTTATTTCAATGCCTTTTTCATCTTATGCTAATGATAATGATGCTCTATTAGGTGCAATTAAAGCAACCTATAAACCCACTAAAGGGAATTTGTTTGGGTTTAAAGCTTCACCTATAAAAAAAGTTAAAGTTGGAATTATAGGACTTGGTAATAGAGGTACCACTCTATTACAAATGTATGAATGGCTTGCTAAACAAGGATATTGTGAAATAGTTGCTCTTTCTGATTTACAAGAGAAAAAAGTTCAAAAGGCTGCTGATAACTTAAGTAAATGGCAAAAGAAAAAGCCAAACTTATACTTTGGAGATAAAAACGAATGGCAAAAACTTGCAAAGCAAGATGATATAGATTTATTATTAATTACTACTCCATGGGAACTACATACACCTATGTGTATATATGGTATGAATCAAGGAAAGCATGTAGCATGTGAAGTACCAATTGCTTATACTTTAAGTGAATGTTGGGAACTAATAGAAGCTGCAGAAAGAAATCAGAAACACTGTATTATGATTGAAAACTGCTGTTATAATGAAGAGGAATTATTTGTTCTTAATATGATTGAAAACGGAGTTTTTGGAGATATCACTCATACTGAAGGTGCTTATTTACACGATTTAAGAGCTCACATGTTGAGTTCAGATTATTATGAAGATCAATGGCGATTAAAGCATCACATTGAAAGAGATGGTAATTTTTACACAACTCATGGTTTAGGCCCTATTAGTTTTTATTTAAATATTGGTCGTGGAGATACTTTTGACCATCTAACATCTATGAGCTCTAGAGAACTTAACTTAAGTGAAACTGCTAAAAGACTAAATTCTCCATACACAAATTTTAAATGTGGTGATATGAATTCAACCATGATTAAAACAGCTAAAGGTAAAAGTATTTTACTTCAATTTGATGTTCATACTGGTCGTCCATACTCAAGAATAAATAAAGTAGTAGGAACTAAAGCAACTCATGATGGTTATCCTAGTAGGTTATATATTGACAAAGAAGAGCTAGCTTATTGGGGGCATCAATGGCTTTCTAAAGACGATTATCAATCCTATTCAAAAAAATATACGCACCCA
Source organism: Tenacibaculum sp. MAR_2010_89 (assembly GCF_900105985.1). Classification (NCBI taxonomy): domain Bacteria; kingdom Pseudomonadati; phylum Bacteroidota; class Flavobacteriia; order Flavobacteriales; family Flavobacteriaceae; genus Tenacibaculum; species Tenacibaculum sp. MAR_2010_89. The sequence goes on from NZ_FNUB01000004.1 coordinate 162,433, forward strand.
ATAATTAAAAAGTTAAAAACCATAAGTCAAAGTTTCAAACAAGGGCATGGAGGAATGGACTTTGTAATGATGTATCGACTTATCAGATGTTTGAACCTTGGTTTACCGTTAGATATTAATGCTTATGACAGTGTTATGTGGAGTGCTATTACACCTCTTTCTGAAATTTCAGTAGCTAGTAAAAGTTTGTCTATTCCTATACCTGACTTTACAAATGGTCAGTGGAAAAAAGATACGCCTTTAGAAATTATGAGAGATATTTAAAAACACTATCCTATGAGTTTAACTCTTTTAGTAATGGCTGCTGGTATGGGTAGCCGTTTTGGTGGATTAAAACAATTAAGCCCTATTAATTCTTTCAAAGAAACAATTATTGATTATTCGGTTTTTGATGCAAAAAGAGCTGGATTTTCTAAGGTTGTTTTTGTTATTCGTAAAGAATTTGAAAAAGAGTTTAAAAAACAAGTCACTACAAAATTTAATAATCAAATTGATGTAGATTTTGTTTTTCAAGATACTCAAAATTTACCTCTTGATTTTACTTCTTCTAAAAGAACAAAACCATGGGGTACTGGCCACGCAATTTGGTCTGCAAGAAACGTTATTACCACTAATTTTGCAGTAATAAATGCTGATGATTTTTATGGTAGTGATTCTTTCATAATTATGGCTAAATATCTTTCCTCTTTAAAAAAAGAGGACCTTTCAAAACAATGCATGGTAGGTTACCGTATTGAAAACACCTTATCAACTAACGGAAGTGTTTCAAGAGGAATTTGTGAAGTTGACAACAACAACCTTACCTCTATTACTGAGCGTACCAATATTATAAAAAAAGAAGATCACACAATTGTTTATCTAGAGAACAATACGGAAACAGTTTTAAAATCAAATGAAATTGCTTCTATGAATATGTTTGGTTTAACTCCTGCCATATTCTCCTCTTTTGAAGAAGATTTTATCTCTTTTCTTAGAGAAAATATTCATGAGTTAAAAAGTGAATTCTATCTTCCTTTTGTTTTAAATAACTTAGTAGTCAAAAGTAAAAGCTCTGTAAAAATTTTACCAACCAGTTCTAAATGGTTTGGAATGACATATAAAGAAGATAAAGAAGTAGTTGAAAACAATATTAAAAAATTAACTTCTTCTGGAGAATATCCTAAACAACTTTGGAATTAATAATGGATATTACTTCAATTATTCAAGCTTTTAAAATAAAGGGGGATTTTATAACTCATGAAATAATCAATTCAGGCTATATAAACACCACTTACAAAATTATTACTTCAAAGGATTGTTATATTCTCCAAAAAATAAATAATCATATTTTTAAAGATATTGATAAACTTTCAGAAAATATATTTAGAATAACAACACATATTCAATCTAGAACACCAAAAGATAAATCAGATAGAATATTAACTATTATTCTAACAAAAAAGAATAAGAGATATTACAAAAATAAAGATGGTTCATTTTGGAGAATGTTTAATTATATAAACAATTCAAAAACTATTGAAACACTAAATAATGAAAAACAGGCTGAAAGTTTAGGAAAAGCTTTTGGAAACTACCATCAAGTTTTGTCAGACTTACCACAGCCTAAATTATTTGAAGTATTACCTAATTTTCACAATACCCCAAACAGAATTGAGCAGCTAAAAAAAGCTATTCAACAAAATCAAAATAATAAACTTTCAAAAGTTAAAGATGAAATAGAATACTTGTTAAGTTTAGCCCCTGAAATGCATGAAATTATTTTACTTGGAAACCAAGAAAAAATACCTTTACGTACAATTCATCAAGATGCCAAAGTAGCAAACATTCTATTTAACCAAAATAATGAAATTATTTGTATTATTGATTTAGACACAACAATGTCTGGTTATTTAGCCTACGATTTTGGTGATGCTGTAAGAACAGGTATGAATACAGCTTCAGAAGGAGAAAAAAACATAGCTAAAGTTTCTTTAGATATAAACTTATTTAAAGCTTTCACGAAAGGATATGCTAAAGCTTCTAGAAATTTTATAACACATGAAGAAATAAAATCTTTAATGCTTGGGGTAAAAATTATCACTTACGAACAAGCCATTCGTTTTTTAGCTGATTATTTAAATAATGATATTTATTATAAGATCGAATATCAAGAACATAATCTAGTAAGAACCAAAGTTCAAATTTCCTTATTAAAAGATATTCTTAAAAATTTTAATCAAATGAATGATTTTGTAATAGCCTCTTATCAATAATACTTTTTAAAACATAACTTGACTTTTAACACTACACCAAACATGGAGACAAAAATTGATAAAATAATAAAAGAGTTAAAACTAGAACCACATCCAGAAGGTGGTTATTTTAGGGAAACATACCGTAGTGAGGGAAAAATAAATAATAATAGTTTAGAAAAAAACTACACAGGAAATAGAAATTATTCTACTTGTATTTACTTTTTACTAACTTCAGATAATTTCTCTGCATTACATAGGATAAAACAAGATGAAATTTGGCATTTTTATGACGGATCACCTATTAAACTACATACTATTTCAGAATCTGGAGTACATGAAACACATATTATAGGAAATAATTTAAGTAAAGGAGAAATTCCACAATTTGTTGTCCCTGGAGGTTATTGGTTTGGAGCTGAAGTCATTGATCAAAATTCTTATTCTTTAGTTGGCTGTACAGTTTCTCCTGGATTTAGTTTTGAAGATTTTGAACTTAAATCTGAAAAAGAGCTTACTTCTTTGTTCCCTAATCAAAAAGAGATTATTTCAAAATTAACACATCATTAATCACCTTTTTTTATTCTTTATTTAATTATCATCTCTATTTCTTAACATAAATACTCTTAAACCATATTTTGTTTGTATTTTTAAGAAAATTAAGTTTAAAATAAATGAAAATATTAGTTATTGGTGGTAATGGAACTATAGGCAAAAAAGTATCTAATTATTTAATGACCAAACACGAAGTTATAATTGGAGGTAGATTAAGTGGTGACGTTAAAATTGACATTTCAAAAAGTGAATCGATTGAAAATTGCTTCTCTCAAATTGGTAAATTAGATGCTATTGTTTGTATTGCTGGTGAAGCAAAATGGGATGCTTTTAAAAACCTGACTGAAGAAGATTATTACATTGGTTTAAAAAGCAAATTAATGGGGCAAGTTAATGTAGTTAGAATAGGTAGTAAATATCTAAACCCTAAAGGATCTATTACTCTATCTACAGGTATTTTAGCTGATTATCCTGTTGAAAAAACAACAAGTGCTGCTATGGTTAATGGAGCTATACATAGTTTTGTAAAAGCTGTAGATTTAGAAATAGAAAATGAAATACGTGTAAATGTTGTATCACTTGGTGTTGTTCAAGATGCTTATGAGAAATACAAAGATTATTTTCCTGGCCATAATCCAATTCCAACTGACAAAGTAATCAATTCTTATATTAAAAGTATAGAGGGGAAAAATAGAGGTCAAATTATACGATATTATGATTAAAATTTTCACTCTAAAATATAGATTATATTAAAAATAAATATTTTTTTTAGGCTTTACAAACAGTTCATATATTTGCAGAAAAAAAACTATGAACTTACATAAACTGTATGTAACTGCATTACTATCTCTATTGTTTTTCAATTGTTCTTCTGAAAAAACAATACCTCCAAACAATAACAATGTAAAAGTAGAAACTCTTTCCTCTAAAATATTACCTGAAGGTGGTGTTGAATTAACTGGTAGAATAGAAAATGTTGAGCTTGAATTAGATTATGGATTTGTCATTGCTACACATAAAAACCAGACTCAAAACTATCCTATAATAACAAAAACCATCAGTGGTTTAAAAAACGGGGAATTTAGTTTAAAAATTAAAAATGATTTACACAAAAAGTATCAATACTATTTTAATGCTTTTGCTTATACAAGTAATAGAAAAATTTATGGTCTTGAAAAAAGGTTTACTTCGCAAGGAAGTACAAACCCTGTAATTGAATCTGTAATACCTTCAATAGCACATCTCGGTGATACTATCATTATAAAAGGTAAAAATTTCTCAAATAATTTTTCTGTTTTATTTGATAAAATAAAAGCTACTGTTCTTATTAAAAGTGATTCCCTCACCAAGGCTATTGTTCCTATATACCCTTCTGGTTTAAGATTTTCTAAAATAACCTTAGAAAAAAAAACAGGGGAGTTAGATTCTGCAGATTTTAAACTTTATGAACCTATAGTTAACGCTATATCACCAAAATATGTACATGGTTCTGATATATTAACTTTTAAAGGTGATCATTTTGATCTTAGAAAAAATGTTAATAAAGTTAGAATGATGTTTCATAGTAACTATACTTTTCTTGAGATAATAAGTAGTACAAGAAATGAATTAAAAGTTAAAGCACCAATTCATTATTATGAATTTAAACCTAGGTTTAAACTTACCAGCCAAGCAAAAGAAATTGATGTTAATAATTTTATCGAGGTCAAAATACCTAACATCATATCTTGTCCTAAAACCATTAAATTTGACACCGAATATATTGTTGAAGGAAATAACTTTCCTAACATTGGATATTCTTTCCGTCCATTTAGTGTTCAACTTAACTCACACTCTCATGCTAAAATAGATAAAGCTACAAAAGAGAAATTAAGTCTTTCAATATCAAAAAACACTTCTCTTAGAGATTTTTATATTAAAAATTTTTCCATAGAGTATCTTGGTAAAAAAACAACTTTTGACACCAAGGTTTATATTGATGAACCAATGATTTTTATTAACAATCAAGAAACTATAAAAACTCACACCTATAATGGTATTTTATTTGGCCTTGTATACGATTTTAATAGTAGAGGATATTTTATCTCAAAATTTGACGAAATCAAAAAAGAATTTATAATTGACCAAAGAAATAAGCTACCAACTAATTCAATCAATACTAAATTTATCGCTTTTTATAAAGATACTTTTGTCTTCTTAAAATATGAAAACAACATTAATAAATTATATTCTTATAACTTCTCTAATAAAACAACAAAGACCCTCGCTGATTTCCCAGGAGAAAATAGATTTAATGCTTTAATAGAAGTTGTTAATGATCATTTATATTTTGGGCTTGGAAGTTTCACTCATCATCCTGTTAAATATTTTGGTGATATTTGGAAATACTCTTTTACTCAAAACACATGGATAAAAGCAATTGATTTTGCTGAAATCACCTCTATGAATAAAGCTAAAAGAAATCCTATAAGCTTTAGTGTAGGCAATAAGTTATTTTTTGGAGCTGGTCAGGATGGTTACCATTCAGATTTTTGGGTGTATGACACAAGTACTAATAAAATAACTAAAAGAGGATCACTTCCTTTTTTAAAAGGTGGTTCTTCAACAATACATCCCGTTGTTAAAGGTAATAAGGTGTTTGTGTTTTTAGATTATTTGTACAGCTATGACATCAACTCTGATAAATGGGCTACTCATAACAATTTCAAAGATTATGGTGTTACATCTGGGCTTTTTGTTCATGACAACTATATATATAAGTATAGCTATAAGCATGGTTCAGGATATTACACCCATAAATTAAACAACAACTATTTTTAAGCTATGAAAAAAATAATCGCATCTCACATATATATATTTATTTTAATCTTTTTTTTTATATCATGTTCTTCTGATGAAGATATTTTTGTAGCTCCATCTGTAGTTACAAAGCAAAGCATAAACAAAACTGATGGTGGAGTTATTCTATATGCTAATTTTGAAAACTTCAGCCCCGATCATGAAGTAGGTTTTATATTAACTGATAATAAAACTCATAGAAACTATCTACTAAACAAACCTGTAAAAGGTAATAATCATATAGAAATCAAGAAAGGTTTATATCTAGATAGGAAATATTATTATAGAGCCTTTATAAAAACAAAAGACTCACTTTATTTAGGGCTACAAAAAGAATTTATATCTACAGGTAGTATACTAACGAAATTTATAAGTTTAAATCCAAGTAAAGGAAATTTTGGAAATGAAATACAGATTAAAACTGCTTCAGATATTTCTAACATTCCATCAGGTGATTTAACTATTTTTTTTAATAACAAAGCTGCGTATATAAAAGAAATAAAAAATAATATCATATCCTGTTATGTACCTTATTATGAAGGCAACAAAAAAGCTTCAATTTCAATTAACTACTTAGGAAAAAAACTAACTACTGATTTAAAATTTGAACTTCTTCCTCCTATTATTAATAATGTTTCCCCTGAGAAAACAACTTTTAGAGAAGAAATTACTATAACAGGTAAAAACTTTTCTTCTTCGTACCCAGGAATTATTAAAGTTTTCATTAACGGTATAGAGACAGTAATTACTAATAAAACCCCTACTCAGATTAAAATTAAAATTCCTGATAATTTAAAGGAAAGAAATCTATCTATTAAAGTTATTAGTAATTTACAAGAAACACTCTATAATAAAAATATTACTTTAAAGAATGTAATTATTAACCCTATAGTTAATAAAGCTATTATTAGGGAATCTTTATTAATAACAGGTGAAAATTTCAACCCTATAAAAGAAAATAATAAAGTATACTTTGATGGTAATGAAGCTTATATTAACTCAATAGAGAACAATAATAAATTATATGTAAGGGTTCCTGAAGGAGTTTACAATAACTGGACTCCGAGTGTTAAAGTAATCGTAGCTGATAACTTAGAATCTAATATTGAATCTGTTCAAATAAAAAACTCAGCTATAAGAGTAAATAGTGAAACTTTTCTAAAAGATTTTCAAATAACTGGAAGCCTTAAAATTAATGGAACAACTAATGTTTTTGGCTTCAATAATAATAACTATAAATTCATAGTTTATAAATTTAATGACATAACTCATAATTTTTATGATAAAAAAGAAATTAAATTACCTTATAATATTTCTTTTAGTCACTTAAACACTCAAAATGGCTTTATTTATTTAAAATACGAAAGGGATGATGGTAATTTTTTTAAAATTGACATAAAAAATTCTAGTATTACTTCTTTATCTGACTTTAAAGGGATTAATAAATCTATTCCTTTTTATTATTCAGATGAAAAATTAGTTTTTGTTAGCTCTGATTTTTATAGGGTTCCTCATTTAATAATGTATGAATATGATTTAAAAAATAATACATGGTCTGACAAACCTAGAAATGAAGATTTTACTATTGGTCATTTATTTCATAAAAAAGGAGAATCTTTTTATAAAAAAGACATTTATTATAAATCGTCTTATTTTCATTCTTTAAAAGGAAATAACATAAACAAAAGTAATATTAAAATTCCTAAAGACTTTTTAAGTTATCATTTCTTGTCTCACTTTGAAAATAATACATTTTATTTTTTTGATGATTCGCCAAATTATCATAATAATCAAAATAATCGATTATCGATTTTAGATATAAACAGTAATACTTGGAAAGAGTTTACTAATATACTTCCTTGGAGGTATAATATATTAGGGATTTTTAAATCAAAAGATTTCTTTTATATTAATATTATTGATTTTCATTACAACCAACATTTACTTAAACTTGATATAAAAAGGCTAACACTTTAAATAAAATTTAAAAAACATAAAAGTACCTGAATCTATTTTTTATTTTCAGGTGCTTTTTTTTTCATCTAATTTTTACCTAAATTGGTGTTTCAAGTATAAATCACCCCTAACATCTAACTAACAATGAGTAAAATAACTATTCAAGGAATTAAGTACGATGAAAAATCCTCCTACTTAAGAGGACCAAGTCTTGCTCCTTCTTTAATAAGAGACGCTTTAAACTGTGGCTCCGCTAATATGTATTCTGAAAACTTAATTTCAATTGAAAACCCAGCTATAAATGATGCGGGAGATTTTGAAATTAAAGAATATTTTGACATTGAAAAAATAACAAAAGAGCATATAGATACTGGTGCTAAAATTTTTACCCTAGGAGGAGATCACTCTATAACTTTTCCTATTATCAAAGCGCATAGTAAAAAGTATCCTAAATTTGATATACTACATATAGACGCCCACTGTGACTTATACGATAATTATGAAGGTGATTTATATTCTCATGCTTCGCCTTTTGCTAGAATTATGGAACACGGACTTGTTAACAGACTGGTACAGGTTGGAATCAGAACCTTAAATCCACATCAAGCTGAACAAGCAGAAAAATATAACGTAGAAATTCATCAAATGAAAGATTTAGACTTAGCATCTATTCCTGAGTTTAAAAATCCCTTATATATTTCTTTAGATATGGACGGATTTGACCCTGCTTACGCTCCTGGTGTTTCTCATCATGAACCTGGAGGATTGACTTCAAGACAGGTTATAAATTTAATTCAAAGCATAGATACAGAAATCATTGGTGCTGATATTGTAGAATACAACCCAAAACAAGATTTAAAAAACATGACTGCTTTTTTAGCTGCTAAAATGATGAAAGAAATAGTAACTAAAATGTTATAAAACAAAAAAGAGGCTATCCCGCCTCTTTTTTTTATTTTACTTTACACTTTTTCATTACTTGTTTGGCTCTTTTTTCTCCCCATCGTGGATGAAATTTTTCTGGATTATCCGTTTTAAATAGTGTAAGTGATTTTTCTACGTCTTTACAATATGGCTCAATCGATGTTCCAAAAAACTGTGCGCTTCCCATATTCCATTCAGCTTTTCCTAAAATTACTCTAGGATTATTAGGCGCTAATTTTTCTGCCTCAGCATATAAATTTGTATTCTTCATTGATAATGTCATCCCATATTTTTGTCCATCAAAAGCTATATAAGCTGTATTTAATAAAGCTTGTGTTATCATAATTTCTGGATTCTTTTCTGATAAAGATTTTGCTTCATCTAAAAACTCTTGTGCTTTTTTTAATTTTGCTTCTAATTTTGCTTCGTCCTTTAACCCAAAACTCCCCAATATTTCTATAGTAGCAACATAAAAAGGAGGTAACCAATTTTCTTTTTCTACTTTTGAAATTCGTTCAAATAATTGAGATGCTTCAGTATTTTTTTTAGCTTCCCATAACTCAAAAGCTTTTCCCATTCCTTTTTCATACTGACTTTGAGCTATCATATTCATTGAAAATAAAACTGCTACTATTGCTATAACTTTTTTCATTTTTATATCTGTGGTTTTAATTAATTTTAATTTGAATAATACTATTTTCTTTAACTTCGAATTTTGCATCCTTATATTTAGGCGGCCCCATAAAACCTTTTGCGTTATTTGAAGTTCCTGTTGGTTCTTTTGGAATTCCAAATATTCTGGTATCCATTTTTTTATTATCATTCTCATCATGAAATGATGAAATTGCATAAACTCCTGGTAAAACCCCTTCAAAAACAACTTTCGCTTTTTTGTTTTTAATTTCCCCTATTTTTCTTTTGTAAGGTCTTTTTAAAAAATTAGCTTCTTTATTATACAAAGCAACAAACAAACTTCCTTTATTAGATTTCATTCCCGTAAACTCAACTGTTATGGTATATTTCTCTTGTGCTAATGAGGTTAGTATTCCACTTAAGAAAATTACTATGATTATTACTGTTTTTTGCATGATTAATTAGTTTTAGTTCTTAATTTCTATTCAAATATCTATAGTAACTTATTCATATCATTAAAAAACAAACTGAGTTGTTATATTATATGACTGAATTGTAAGATTATAGATTATTTAACTGGTTATCTTTCTTATTATCACTTATTGTCCAGAAGAAACCGACGAAGAAAAACCTATCTACCGAAGGAATAATAGCCTGTCTATCAAAAACTCCATTTACATTAGGCGTATTTTTATAATTATAGCCAAATATGTTTTGAGTACCTAAAACGTTATTTACAGAAAAGTATACTATTTTTTGCTGGCTAATTAAATATGCCCAATTAAAACTTACTGAATTATAGTTAATTGTTTTATCATTTAAAAAGCCACTTTTATTTGGGTTAGTGTAGTTTCTTCCAGAAGCAAAATTGTAACTCAAGCCTAATTGACTTTTCCAATCTTTTACAAAATGCTTAGCTACAATAGACATGTTATGTGAAGAAGCAAAACCTGGAGTAGCCTTTGTAGGATAGTTTTTATAATCTCTTTCCGTATCTAAATATGAGTATGACACCCAATACTCTGTATTTTTTATGGTTTTCCCATCTCTCCAAAACACATCTATTCCTTTAGCGTATCCACTTCCTTCATTATTAAATTTAGACATTGGTAATGCTATTTGTGTATCATATTTCACTAAATTATCATACTCTTTATAATAACCTTCAATTCTAAATATTTTCTTATCCTTAACATATTGATAATTTGCAATAAGATGCGAAGCTTCTTGAGCTTTTAAATTATCAGAAAACTTTAAATAATCATTATTAGGATTTTGATAAAATTGTCCATAGGCAAGTGAAACTTGAGCATCCTTACCTGTTTTGTATGCTAATGAAACTCTAGGTGAAACAGTAAATTGATTTAAAAACTCAGAATTCTCAAAACGAACACCAATTTTCGAGGCTAATTTTTTTGAAAAGAAAATATCAGTTTCTGCAAAAACACTAGCTATATCATTTTTAAATTTATACTTATAGTTCCCTGTGTTATTTCCTATATAATTTTCATTAAAGTGTGTAAATAAATATTCAGCTCCGAAATTTAATTTAAATCTATTTGATACTTTTTTTTGTAGTTTTATTTTAGCATGAATAGAGTTTTCTTCATCTTTTACAACATCATCTAGTATTCCTAAATTTGAAAAATCATTAGTAAAACTGAATCCTCCAGAAATTTTCCAATTATTATCTAACCTTTCTTTATAAGAACCATTAAAATATAAATTTCTATTTCTAAGTCCAAAATGAAATCCATCAACATAATTAATATCTTCCTGAATCATATCGAAATCAGTGTAACTAAAAGCTCCATATAACTTCAATATTCCATCTTCATTAGGTTTATAACGATACACCATTTCTCCACTTGCTGCTTGCACTGGTTTATTCCATGTATTTCTGTCTGGAAACAATTTTTGATACGGTGCTAAATTTATATAAGATGCGTTTATACTTAATGAATTCTTACCCCATATTTGAGTATTTCCTATACCTCCTCCAACTGTCATAATAGATATATCTGTTTTTTCTTGAGTAGGCTCATCAATAGTACTCATTGTCAAAACACTAGATAAAGCTTGTCCATACTCAGCAGAATATCCACCAGTTGAAAAAGAAAATCCTTTAAACAAAAATGGAGAAAATCTTCCCCTAGTAGGTATATTTCTTGCTGATGGCGCATAAGGTGTAAACACTCGAATACCATCAACAAAAATTTGTGTTTCCCCAGCATCTCCACCTCTAACAAACAAACGTCCATCTTCATCTACTGTTGAAGTACCAGGTAATGTTTGAATAGCACCTACAAAATCACCCAAAGCACTAGCAGTAGTAACTACATCTAATGGCTTTAATGCTGTTACTTTTGCATTATCACCTGCTTCAAAAGTTCCTGCATTGATGGATACAGCATCTAATGTATTAACATCATCTTTTAATTTTATATGCAAATTTTTAAATGAAGATACATCTCCTATTTTTGAAAAAGATTCAAAAGAGATAAATGATACTAATAATTTCTTTACGCCTTTTTCTGAAGTTCTAAATTTAAACTCTCCATTTTCATCTGACGAAGTACCATCATAGGTTCCTTCTAAATATATATTCGCTCCTAAAATAGGTTCACCTTTTGTGTCAGTTACTTTACCTGAAATAACTGTTTGTGCATTCATTGATAAATGTACTAACACAAAAACTATAATTATTAAAACTTGTTTCATTTTATATATTGCTATTATTAATTGATTTTCACGGTTCAAAAATGCAATTGATTTATATCCTTTTCTAAAAAGAGCTACTCAACTGTATTTTTTTTATGATGAATTGTAACTCTGCAAAAATAGACTTGACCCTTCATTATTCATTTAACATTTCTTGCTATCAAGTTTACAAATCTTGCTAAAAATTGTACCTTTACTCCAACAATTAAAGCTAACAATGGCACACGATTTAAGTAATCATAGAAAGTCTTACGAAAAACAAGAACTCCTTGAAATAAATTGTCCTGAAAACCCAATTGAACTTTTTAGAAATTGGTTTTTAACAGCAGATAACTCTGAAATGGTTGATGAAGCAAACGCTATGACTATTTCATCTATAGGGCAAGATGGTTTTCCAAAAAGTAGAATTGTTTTGTTAAAAAAATATACTTGGGAAGGCTTTATCTTTTATACTAATTATAATTCTGAAAAAGGGAAAGCTATTATAAATAACAATCATGTTTGCTTGTCTTTTTTTTGGTCAGGTTTAGAACAGCAGATAATAATAAAAGGTACTGCTAATAAGTTAGCTTCTAATTTATCTGATGGCTATTTTGAATCTAGGCCAGATGGTAGTAAATTAGGTGCTTGGGCATCAAACCAAAGTGAAGTAGTTACTTCTAGGAAAGAGTTAGACAATAACTTAACTTCTTATGAAGCAAAATTTAAAAATCAAGAAATTCCAAGGCCAAAACATTGGGGTGGTTTTATTGTTAAACCTATTTCTATTGAATTTTGGCAAGGTCGTCCTAACAGGATGCATGACAGAATTAGATATTCTTTACAAAAAGATTTTTCTTGGAAACTTGAACGTTTAGCTCCATAGTTTTATATTTACATATTGTTTAAAAAATTAAATGAAGACAATTTACATCGTTCGTCACGCTAAATCTTCATGGAAGTATGATAGCGTTAAAGATATTGACAGACCACTAAAAGAACGTGGTATTAATGATGCACATTTGCTATCGAAATATTTAGCCAAAGAAATACAAAAGCCAGATGTTTTTGTTTCAAGTAGTGCTAACAGGGCGTTACACACAGCTGTTATTTTTTGTGAAAACTTTAGTTATCCATTATCTAACTTGCAAATAAAACGTCAGCTTTATAGTTTTAGTGATGGTTATTTAGTAAAAACTGTGAAAGCTTTAGATGATAGTTTTAATAGCGCCATTATATTTAGTCATGATCATGGTATAAATACTTTTGTAAATAAATTCGGAAGTAAACCTATTGCACATGTAGCTACTTGCGGTGTTATAGGAATTGAATTCAATGAAAAGCACTGGAAAAACATAAAAAAAGGGAATACTATATTAGCAGAGTTTCCTAAAAATCATAGATAAAACTTACTGATTTTGAAAATAACAAAATACGGAGCTATTGATATAGGCTCAAATGCCGTAAGACTACTAGTTGCCAATGTAATTGAAGAGAATGATAAAGATCCTCAATTTAAAAAATCATCTTTGGTTCGTGTTCCAATACGTTTAGGAGCTGATGCTTTTGTATCTGGAACCATTTCAACCGAAAATACTAATAGAATTGTAGATGCCATGAAAGCTTTTAAGCTTATTATGAAAGTTCATGGTGTTGAAAAATATAAAGCTTGTGCTACTTCTGCCATGCGAGAAGCAACAAACGGTAAAGATGTTGCTAAAATGGTTTTAAAAGAAACTGATGTTGAAATTGACATCATTGATGGTAAAAAAGAAGCGGCTATAATATCTTCTACTGACTTAAATCAATTAATTGAATCAGACAGTACTTATTTATATGTTGATGTAGGTGGAGGTAGTACTGAATTTACCTTATTCTCAAGAGGTAAAATAGTTAACTCTAAATCTTTTAAAATAGGTACAGTTAGATTAATAAACAATAAAAAATCTGACAATAAAATTATCTTTAAAAAGGTTCAATACTGGATCGAAGAAAACACAAAAAACTACAAAAGAATTACTTTAATAGGTTCTGGAGGTAATATTAATAAAATATTCAAAATGTCTGGAAGAGAGCAAGGAAAACCGATTTCTTATATTTATCTTAATGCTCAATATCAGTTTTTAAAAAAAATGACCTATAAAGAACGAATTTCTGAATTAGGTCTTAATCCAGATAGAGCTGATGTAATTGTTCCTGCTACAAAAATCTACCTTTCTGCAATGAAATGGAGTGGAGCTAGAAAAATATTTGTTCCTAAAATAGGGCTTTCAGACGGGATAATTAAAAGCTTATACTTCAATAAATTGTAAAGTTTTTTAACATTTCTTTAACATTTGATAGAATTTGTTATATTTGTAATTATGTGACCTCTAACCCCTTGGCGTGTCATATTAAATGAAACTAAATAATCATTAACAAATTTTTATTAATTATGAAAAAATTATTGTTATCTGGAGCTTTATTTGCTTTTGGGTTATCTGCTTTTTCGCAAGATTTACCAACCAACGCCGAACCGGGGAAATGCTATGTTCGATGTAAAACTCCAGAAGTATGGAAAAATGAAGATGTTACTATTGAAATAGCACCTGCATATAAAAGAATTATTACGCACCCTGCAGAATACAAAACTATAACTGAAAGAGTTTTAGTTAATGTTGGAAGTCAAAAATTAACAATTGTTCCTGCTAAATACGAAACTAAAAACTTTTCAGTTGTTACGAAAGAAGCTAGTAAACGTATAGAAAAATCTTTATCTAGACCTTCTGTTGCTTCAGAAACCGTAGTTACCAAAGAAGCTTCTAGTCGTTTAGAAGTAATTCCTGCTAAATATGAAATGCGTGACGTAGTTGTTACAGTTAAAGAAGCTAGCAAGCGATTAAAAATTATTCCTGCTAAATATGAAATGCGTGATGTAGTTGTTACCATTGAAGAGGCTAGTCAACGCTTAGTAAAAATACCCGCAAAAACTAATATAGTAGAAGAAACCATTGTTGTAAAAGAAGCATCAAAACGCTTAGAAGTTGTTCCTGCTAAATATGAAATGCGTGACGTTGTTGTTACTGTAAAAGAAGCCGGAAAACGAGTAGAAATCGTTCCTGCTAAATACGAAATGAGAGACGTAGTAGTTACTATAAAAGAAGCTTCTAAACGTTTAGAAGTTATTCCTGCTGTTTACGGATCAGAAATTCTAAAATATCAGAGAAGAGAATACGGATCTAAATTAAGAGTTATTCCTGCTGCCTTTAATCAAGATAGTGAAGTTATAGAGCTAAGAGCAAAATCTGCCAGATGGCAAATGAGTGAAAAAGCTCCAGATTGTGAATCTTCAGACCCTAATGATTGTCGTTACTGGTGTTATAAAGAAGTACCTGCTCAATATCAAACAATAAGCAAAACTGTATTAGAAAAAGATGCATCTACCGTTAAAACACCTACTTGTAACGATAATAATGCAGGACCTAATGGATGTGGAGTAGCAACTTATTCTAAAAGAGTAGTTACCACACCGCCTAGTACTAGAACTATTGATATTCCTGCAGTTACTAAAATAGTAAAGAAAAGAGTAATGGTAACTCCACCTTCTACAAGAACTATTGAAATTCCAGCAGTTACAAAAATCATCAAAAAAAGAGTAATGGTAACTCCACCTTCTACGAGAACAATTGAAATTCCTGAAGTTACTCAAATTATTAAAAGAACTGTTATTACTCCAGAAACAACAAGAGTAATTGAAATACCAGCTAAAACAAAAATTATTAAGAAAAGAGTAATGACTACTCCTCCTAGCACAACAACAATTGAAATTCCTGCGGTTACTAAAATAATTAAAAAGAGAGTAATGACTACTCCTCCAACCACAAGAACAATTAAAATACCTGAAGTTACAACTACTGTAAAAAGAAGTATACCAGCTGTTACTACAACAAATACAATTGAAATACCAGAAGTAACAACTACAATGAGAAAAACTGTAATGACTTCTGCCCCATCTACAAGATTAATTAAAGGTGATGCAATTTATAAAACAATTAAGAAAACTGTTTTAGTTAAAGATGCTTGGGAAGAAGAAGTACAAGTAGCTGCTAAATACAAAACTATCACTAAAGAAGTTTTAGTTTCAAAAGGTGGATTAACATCATGGAAAGAAGTAGAATGTAAATTAGTTGAAAACACTCCTTTACCAATAAACTGGAACTTAGGTAGTGCTACTTTAACTTCAGGAGCTAAACTTATTATTGATGCAAGATTACTACCTATTTTAAAAGATGGTGTTGCTGTAGCTATTGAATCACACACAGATTCTAGAGGTACAAAAAAGAGTAATCAATCATTATCTGAAAGAAGAGCACAAGCAGTAGTTAATTACCTTATAGCTAAAGGAACTAATCCTAGTCAATTAACAGCAAATGGTTATGGCGAAAATAGATTAACCAATAGATGTTCTGATGGTGTTTCTTGTACAGAAAGAGAACATGCTTCAAACCGAAGAACAACATTTAGAGTTATTAACCAAAAATAAACTCTAGCTTACTACGAATACTCTAACAAAGTAATCAAAAATGAAAACCGAGCATTTAGCTCGGTTTTTTACTTTATAAATGAATTTAAATTCTGGCTACTCATTAATGGTGAAAACTCAATTAAATCGTATTCGGCTACTCTTTCTAATATTAATGGATCATTTTCTAAAATCATTACAAGCTCTTCTTTTGAGCACTCATTTGATACTACAACCCCTCCATTACGTGGAGTTTTTGGCCCTCCAATTATAAACTTTTCTTTTTCATACTGCTTAGCCACATAAGCCCTGTGTAATTCAGTATATTTGTTAACCTCTTCTAAAGGTTTTATAAAATTGAAATTAATTATAAACATGTTCTTTTGTTATTTAAATTTTTTTGACCATTGATTTGACCACTCTCTTAGAGGCTCAAACAAAACAAACAACTCTTCCCCAATAGTAGTTAATTTGTAACCTCCTACTATTTTTTCTATAATAAATGTGCTTTGCAATTCTTTCAACCTTGTATTTAAAGTTGTAGGAGAAATATCGGTACATAACTTCTCTAAATCACTAAATGATTTTGACGAATCATTTAAATGCCAAATAATACCCATTGTCCAATTCCTTCCTAATAAATCAAAAAGTGCCATAATTGGTTTTCCTGACTTTGAGCCTCTTACTGATTTTCCTGGTTTCGGTGTTTTCATATTTTTCAAAACTACAAATTATGTATCTCACTACAAAATTTGTAGTAAATATTTTTTAATTAATAAAAAAGGGAAGAAACATTCATTTCTTCCCTTTCATAATAAAGTTTATTTTTTCTATTTTTTAATTATAAGATTCTTAATTGATAACTCTTTTTGTAACCATCCTTTAAGTTCTTTTTCTTTTTTAGTAACTATTGAATCTGCTAATTTTTTATTCCATGAAATTGATATTTCAGGAATTGTATCTATCTTAATAAAATCTTTTGACACAAGTTTCTTTGAAAAACTCATTCCTGTAATTCCATTATACCTAATCTTAGCTTCTTTTATAATAGAACTAAATGGAACTGTATTTTTATCCCTATTAGTCGCATCTTGTTCTATTCTTTGATTTAAATTAGAAATTATTGACTTAAGATCGTCTATTTCTTTATGCAATCCTTTTATCACATTATCCTTTTCATCTAAGTCTGCAATAGCTCTGTCATAAGCATCCACTACTCTATCTACACTTCGAGCTTTGTTTTCATTTATTAAAAGCAAGTAGGAATCAATTTTGGGATATGTTTTTAATTCATTTCTTAAAAAAGTTTCCGTTGCATCTGTTATATCACCATTAAAAAATAAACTGATAGTTTTTGCGTCTCTATCTATATCTTCACGCTGTAACCATAAATCCTTATTATCATCAATTTTCTCTTTTAAAAACTTTTTATAATTTGCATTTATAATACTGTCTTGGTATACATTAATGAATGTAAAAACCGCAGGTATCATTACTAAAACTGCTATAAAAGATGCTAATCTAGCTATTCTTTTTCTTTTTACAGAATTCACATAACGTATCATTGTAAACCCAAGAAGCTTTAAAACAACAAAAGTTGCTAAGGCTATAAAAATAGTATTGATAGTAAAGAGATACATAGCCCCTAAAAAGAAATGGTATTTTCCTGTAGCCAATCCCCAACCAGCTGTACATAAAGGTGGCATTAATGCTGTAGCAATTGCTACACCAAATATTACTGAAGCTATTGTTCCTTTTTTTGTACGTGCAATAATTAATGCTAATCCACCAAAAAATGCTATTAACACATCACGTATATCAGGTTTTACTCTTCCTAACAATTCAGAAGTTTCTTCTTTTAAGGGAAAAATAGCAAAAAACAAAAATGCTGTTAATAAACTTAGAACAATCATAGTTGCTAAGTTTATCATTGATTTTTTAAGAGTATCAATATCATTAATAGCAATTGACATTCCAATTCCTAATATTGGTCCCATTAACGGAGATATTAACATGGCTCCAATTACTACAGCTGTTGAATTTGCATTTAATCCAATTGACGCAACAAATATGGAACATATTAAAATCCAAGCTGTAGCTCCCTTAAAAGGAATATCTCCTTTTATGGCTTCAATAGTAGCTTCTTGATCTGTATCATGACGAAAATCTAATAATTCAACAATAAATTTCTTCGAACTCACCCACAATCCTTTTGCATCATCCTGAACCGCTTGTTTTGATTGCTCAACTGACTCTTCACTATTCAGTTTTTCTTCCATAAATTTTTAATTTTTGTTAACTGTCGAAAGATACAAAATTCAATGATATACCATAGCATTCATCGTTACTTGCTTTCTAATTCTCATGTCCTTCACATGACTTCATAAATGTAATAAAAAAACATTAACGCAACTAAGTTGCGTTAATGTTTTTTTATTACATTTGCCTTTCATTTAATTAACAATCAAATTCAACACCAATGACCATATCAAAGAAAATAGATCTTATCGGATTTTTAATATCATTACTGTGTGCTATTCATTGTGGAATACTTCCAATATTATTAACTTTAGCCCCATTTAGTGGTTTAGCATTTATGGAATCACCGATTGTAGAAGGCCTAATAGTACTAGTTAGCTTATTTATTGCAATACTATCTTTATCACAAGGGTTTACTAAGCTTCATAAGAAAAAAACACCATTAATTACAGCTATTACTGGATTCACAATTATTTTTATTTGTCAAATATGGGCAAATGAACAACTAGAAACAGTATTAATGGTCACTGGTGCATCTGCAATTGCTTTAGCTCATTTAATAAATTGGAAGTTATGTGAAATCCACCATAAAAAATCTTAAATCTAAACTTATTAATTAGCAACTTAAAAACAAAACGCACCTTAAAAACCATAGATTTTAAGGTGCGTTTACTATTAAAATAAATAAGAATTTATTTTATATTTAATTTATTTTTCAAACTAGATGAAATTCCATCTTTATGTAATAAAACTGAAATTGTTTTCAATTTAAAATAAGAGATTGACATATATACATACCCTTGATTTCCTTGTTTATTTCCCCAAGAGTTTTTAACTTTAAAATAGGAATTTCCTTTTTGATCTTTTACAATACCTACAATATGCATTAAGTGATCGTCTGTAGTATTAAAATTTTCAAACTCAGACTGACGATATGAAGCTGTTATATTTTTTTCCTCAACTATTTCTTTCAATGCCTTTTTATTCTCTCCACTTATAGCTGGTACAACAGCAACACCCGCTTTAGACGAAAATGTTTTTTCAGAAACATCACAATCTAAAGCAACCGTATAACCATTTTTGATAGCTTCTTCAGTTACAGACACTAATTCATTTAAAGAGACATTATAAAACGCTCCATTTGAAAAGTTATCAGGAATATTTAATATAAATTTATCATATTTTTTAGCATGTTCAAAAGAACTCAAAGTAACATAATTTGCTGGATCTATTTTTACATACTCTGCAAACGTTTTAGGAGTATAATTTTTCCCTTCAAAAGAAAATTCTTCCTTATTTTTTCCTAAGTAAACATTTAAAACTCCTTCAACAGCTTGCTTCCACCTAGGACTTAATTTTCTTGCTGGATTTTTAATATATGCATCTAACATACTTTTAAGCACAGCAATTAACTCTGCATGGTTATGCTTATCTTGTCCTAAATCTAAACCTGTAAATGTTTGTTCAGGCACTAATCCTTTATCTGCAACCGAATTAATAACATCATGAGCTAAACCTCCCTCACTAAATTGAGCCTTACCCTGACGATATAGATAATTAACTGCTTTTGCTGAATAGGTATTACGAACAGTATACATTTCAGATAAATCGATTTGCTTACCTGTTAATCTTATAATTTCTGATTCTAAAAATGAAGTAGTAGAAAAACTCCAACAAGTTCCAGTTCTACCTTGACTTTTTACTTCTGTATTTTCAATATCTTTCACTGTTGTGAATTGATACTTTTGAGCTGTAATAGAGCTAATAGCTAGCAAGCAAAAAGAAGCTCCAATTAATAATTTTTTCATTTTAAAAAATTCTTTTTAGTTGGTTTGTTTGGCAATTTAATGTTTTTCTAAAAAGAACTGTAATAATTAAAACAATAATATATTTAAAAATTAAAAATCTACAATAACACCTATTCTTGGAATAGCTCTTCCTGATGAACTTTCTACTTCTTCTAATAAGTATCTTGAAGAATCACTTGGATCTGTTAATCGCTGACCATTTCCATCTTCCTGAGGTAGCAAAAAAGGTTGTCTGTCTGAAGAACTAGCATATACATTTTGTACATCCATGTATAAATTGATAGAATATCTTTTTAAATACCAAGTCTTATCAACACGAATATCTAACTGTGTATAAGTAGCATAACGCTCTTCATTTAAACGTGAAAAATCTAAAATACCTCCATTACTAACATCATAATTCGCTTTAACAGCTGATGTATTATAATCATAAGGAGTATATGGTCTTCCCCCAACTAACCTAAACTTGGTTCCTACTTCCCAATTCTTAGCCAACTTCTTTCCTGCAGTAATCGTTAATAAATGTTTATTATCCCAAGTTGACGGAATATATCTTCCTAAATTATTTTTAAACTCACTCCTTACAAAAGTATAAGCAGCGATACCATATAGTCCTTTATATGATTTTTTTTGAGCTAAAATTTCAAATCCGTAAGCTCTACCTTTAGAGTTAGAAACTACTTCTTCGTTACCAACTACTCCAAAATCTGCTCCAAGATTGGCTAAACTTATTTGGTCTCTAACCGAGAAAGGGTAATCTGAGTACCTCTTATAAAAACCTTCAAAGGTTAATTTTGAAGTTGTATTTGGCCTAAACTCAATACCAGTTACTGCATGTTGAGATTCAATATATTTTAACCCTCTTTTATTTACTAATTCATTCGCTTGATTCCTAAAACCTAGTACCGTGTAGGATGGTAATTGATTATAAATACCTAAAGAAGAGTTCCATGACCATTTTTCATTAAAGTTATACGTTGCAGCTATTCTTGGTGAAAATTGATTCAGTAAATTTTTCATTTCAGAATTATAATCTATACCATCAAATCTAAAACCAAGAGAAATTCCAAGTTTATTATTATAAAAAGATTTAGAAAACTGGCCAAAAATTCCATATTTGAAGAAATCAACACTTGATGAGAATTTTTTTTCTGCAACATTTTGTGTGTTTACTATTTTTTGAAATGTATTGTTCGAATAATTCGCTAACTCTAAATTCGCTCCTATATTAAAAGAATAGTTATCTTTCTTTACCGTATTTTCGAAACGAAACTTATTTTCTATTTCTTTAGAATTATAATCTAATAATAGATTTTCTGGTCTTTCTTGTTCGTCATTTAAAAAATACTTGACTGCTTTATTTTTCCATTCATTTCTACTGAATACAAATTGTTGTGTTGAATTTTCACCAAATCTTTTATAATTAACACCAACCGTATAATTCCATTGACTATTTACTGGAACAGTATTTAAAATAACTTTATTTCTTTTTAACGTTTCAACATCTGTAACACCATCGTTTACCTCTGTGTTTATTTTAAAATCATCAATTGCTCCTAAACCTATTATAGCTAACTCACTATTATCATTTAGCTTAGTTTTTATATTAAATTGAAAGTCATTATAGGTTGGTAAAAACGGAAGTTTAATCAATTTGAATAAAAACTGTAAATATGATTGACGCAATGAAACTATAAACGTTGTATTTTCTCCTAAAGGGCCGTCTAACGTAATTCCTGCATCTGAAGTACCTAAACTTGCTCTTGCATTTAACTCATTTGGATTTCCTGTTTTTTGTGTAAATTCAATAATAGAACTTAACGTATTCCCTCTGTTAGCAGGAAATGCACTTGAATAAAAATCTACCTTCCTTATTAAATCAGTATTCATTATACCAACTGGACCACCAGTTGCTCCTTGAGTTTGAAAGTGATTTATAACGGGAACTTCTATTCCATCAACATAAAATTTGTTTTCAGAAGTTGCTCCACCTCTAATTATTATATCATTTCTAAATCCTGGATTAGAAGCTACACCTGGAAAAGATTGTATTACTCGTAACACATCTCTATTTCCTCCAGGATTTTTTTCAATTTCTGCTACCCCTAATGATTGTAATGATAGTGGACTTTCTAATGTTTTTTTAAATAACTTAGTTTTAACTTCTACCTCAGCCAACTGTGTAGCGTCTTCAATCAATTCAATAACTATGTATGGTATTTTCTCTTTGGTAACTAAATAATCTTCAGAAACTACTGTTTTGTAACCAACAAATGAAACCTGAACTTGTTGATACCCCAACGGTGATTCTTTTATAATAAACTCTCCAGATTCGTTTGTTGTTCCTCCTTTTTGAGTTCCAGCTATTACAACATTTACAAAAGGAATTAACTCTCTCGTTTTAGAATCTATTACTTTACCCTTTATAACACCTAAGTCTTGAGCCTGAATAATAACTAATTGAAAAATTGCAATAAATACTAAAAACTTCTTCATGTGTAAATGTTTAATGTATGCAAATATACATATTGTTTATCTATTTTAGAAAAACATTAAACATTATTAAATTGTTAACTACATATAAAGCCCATAAAAAATCATTCAACCAATAATAATGGTACTACAATTTCTCTCCTTATAACCAAGATCTTTGAAAATATTCTTTTTTAAAAAAATTCACCTCGGAACTTGCTTAAACAAAAAATAGTAAAACAGTAATTTACTATCATTTTTTTTAACACATATCCAATAACTAGAATACTATTTTGCAATATTCAATTACCCCTACCCATAAACCCTTACCACACCTACACATAAACCCTATTCTTTAAATGGGAAAAACCCTTATTTCATAACAGTCTTTCATCATCTTATTTTGCCTGACAATTAAAAATAATATATAATGATTAAAAAAATTACATTGTTTACTATGGTGCTACTCTTTTGCTTTAAGAGTGCTTTTGCTGATCCTATTAATAAAAAGACAGCACTACTTGTTGCCAATAAATGGATTAACAAAAACCAACAAAAAAACGCTAAATCAGCACAAGAAAATGTAGCTTCAATTAAGGAAGTGTATTATGAAAATAGCTTAGTGTATTACTTAATAAACTTTAATAGTGGTGGATTTGTTATTGTTTCTGCTGATGATGCTACTAAACCTATTTTAGGCTATTCAGATAAAGGAACATTTGATACATCTTTGAATACACCACAAATGAAAGGTTTACTAAATGCGTATAAATCTTTTGTTTACGAAAGTGCCAAAGCACAAAAAGTAAATAGAAAAAAAGTTACTAAATCTGCATGGAATAAAATATTAAATCCATCTAAAAATAAAAGCCAAAAAAGAACTACAACCATTGCTCCTTTTATGGATGATATTTTATACACACAATCTAGTGGTTTTGAAAGATTTTGTCCAAGTGACAACGACGGACAAGCCATAGTTGGTTGTGTTGCTACCGCTATGTCTCAAGTAATGAGGTATTGGGAGTTTCCAAGCACAGGAAGAGGGCAAACATCTTATAACCATAGAAAATATGGTAATTTAAGTGTAAACTTTGAAGAGCAAACTTACGATTGGAGTAACATGTCTAAAACTAGAGCAGATAATGAAAACGCTAAGTTATCATATCATGCTGGAGTTGCAGTTAAAATGAATTATGGAACATCTGCTAACGGAGGTTCGGGTGCGTATACTTCAAATGCTTTAAGTGCTTTGAAAAGAAACTTCAAGTACAACAGTGGAGCTTCAATGGTATATAGATATCGTTATTCTGACCAAGAATGGAATACTCTGATAAAAGAACAACTTAACGAAAAAAGGCCAGTTTTATATTCAGGTAGAAGCAAAAACCTTCAAGATCCTAATGCTGGTGGTGCTGGACATTTATTTGCTTTAGATGGATACGACACAACTGATCAAGGTGATTTTTTTCATATTAACTGGGGATGGGCTGGTAGAAGTAACGGCTATTTTTACTTAACTGAAATGGTTACACATGGAGGCAAATACAACTGGATAGATAATAATGCAGTTATGCTTAATTTATACCCAACAAACCTTGCTCCAGTATTTAAATCTGAACCAATTACATTCATTGATATTGATAAACCATATCAGTATGAAATTACCACCATCGATGAAAATAAGAAAGACATCATTAAAATATCTTTAAAAAATGCTCCTTCTTGGTTGAATCTTACATTAAAAAACAATGTGTATACATTAGAAGGAACTCCTTCAAATGCAAACTCAGGAGAAGCTAAAATTACATTAGAAGCTACAGACGGTACTAATACTACAACACAAATTTTTACAATTACTGTAGGAAAAAACAAAAGCTATTGTGAATCAAAAGGTAACCGAATAAAATACGAATGGATAGATCTTGTTTCTTTTGGAGACTTAACAAATACTACTGGTGCAAATGGTGGGTATGCAGATTTCACTAATCAAGTTGCAACTATTACAGCTGGAAGCACAAATGACCTAACTATTAGTGCTGCTTTTAGCGGAAGCTCATACAAGGAGTATTTTAGTGTTTGGATAGATTATAATCAAAACGGAAGTTTTGAAGACAACGAAAGAGTTGTAAATACATCTACTACAAATAACACAAATATAGTTACTAGTATTAAAGTACCTGGTGATGTAAAACTTGGATCAACTAGAATGCGAGTTTCTATGAAATATAAATACACTCAAACTCCTTGCGAATCTTTTGATGATGGTGAAGTTGAAGACTATACTGTTAACATAGTTCAAACTTCAGCTCGTAAAAGCAACAAAAATACAGCAAGCAATAGCGTTTTAATAGATTTACAACTGTACCCAAACCCAACTAGTAAAACTTTAAACATTAGAACTGATAAGGTTCTTAAAAACGCACATTATAAAATTATTGATGCTAATGGAAAAACTGTTGATGAAAATTCATTTTCTCCATCAATCAATATTGAAAATTTAAAAACAGGAGTATACTTTATTAAAATGTTTGATAAAAATATTAAATACTCGAAATCGTTTATAAAATCTAGAGAATAGTATTTCTAGTTTATTGTTATAATTAATTAAATGCTTAGCCCCTTTAGATTTTAAAATCTAAGGGGTTTTTATTATTAAAATAACTAACAAAAAAAACCTCAATCGATATGATTGAGGTTTGTGGGGAGAGCAGGATTCGAACCTGCGAAGTCGTAAGACAACGGAGTTACAGTCCGTCCCATTTGGCCGCTCTGGAATCTCCCCTCATGTAAAAAAAACACTCCTATATAAGGAAGTTTTGTGACCGGGCTGGGGCTCGAACCCAGGACCCTCTCCTTAAAAGGGAGATGCTCTACCAACTGAGCTACCAGGTCATTATTCCGCAAATGCATGTCTGCGATTGCGGGTGCAAATATAGAATGTTTTATTAATTATACAAACTTTTTTTTATCAATTATTTCCAAAAAAAAACAACTAGGAAAACACTTTCTTACGATACTAGATAACATCGAAAATAAAACACTTATAATCAAACATTAAGAAATATTAAAAGCCATTCGATAATTTTTTGACAAACAAAAAAAACCTCAATCGGTATGATTGAGGTTTGTGGGGAGAGCAGGATTCGAACCTGCGAAGTCGTAAGACAACGGAGTTACAGTCCGTCCCATTTGGCCGCTCTGGAATCTCCCCTCATAAAAAAAGCTTCTCGTTTATAAACAAGAAGCTTTTGTGACCGGGCTGGGGCTCGAACCCAGGACCCTCTCCTTAAAAGGGAGATGCTCTACCAACTGAGCTACCAGGTCATTTTTGCTTTTCACTTTTCCGTGTTTGCGGGTGCAAATATACAACCTTCTATTTGTTCTGCAAGTTTTTTTACTGTTTATTTTTAATAAAAAACAAAACAAACTCACATCAACCTAAAGAAGAAGGAGTTACCTACAAATCATTTAAATAAGCTTTCCTTACTTTTTTGAATAACTCAGACGAATACACGAAGTTTACTACAGCTTCATTATCTGTTTTAAATATTTCTTTACTGGTTCCTTCCCATGCTTTTCTTCCATCTTTAAGAAAAACTATCTTTTCACCAATCTCCATAACCGAATTCATATCATGCGTATTAATAACTGTTGTTATCATATATTCATCTGTAATCTCTTGAATAAGATTATCAATTACAATAGCCGTTTTAGGATCTAAACCTGAATTAGGTTCATCGCAAAACAAATATTTAGGGTTCATAACAATTGCTCTCGCAATAGCAACCCTTTTTTGCATTCCTCCAGATAACTCAGCAGGGAATTTTTTATTTGAGTTTTCTAGATCAACTCTTTTTAATACAAAATTTACCCTATCTAACATTTCCGAATCAGGTTGCTTTGTAAACATTTTTAAAGGAAACATTATATTTTCTTCTACAGTTTGTGAATCGAACAAAGCACTCCCTTGAAAAACCATTCCTACTTCTTGTCGAAATTGCCTTTTATCTTCAATGGTCATTTCTGTATTTATTCTACCATCATATAAAATACTTCCTTTTTCAGGTGTATGCAAACCTACAAGCGATTTTAAAAACACCGTTTTTCCAGATCCACTTTGTCCAATAATCAAACTTGTTTCTCCAGGATGAAAAGTTGCTGAAATACCTTTTAAAACTTTAACTTCCTTAAATCCTTTATGTAAATCTTTTACTTCTATCATATTAAGTCAATAGCATTTGAGTTAAAAAATAATTAGCTATTACTATAACAACTATAGTCCAAACTACTGATTGTGTACTTGCTTTTCCTACCTCTAGTGAACCTCCTTTAACAAAATACCCCTGATATGAAGGTATTGTAGCTATTAAAAAAGCAAAAATCACTGTTTTTATTAAAGCGTACGTTATTAAAAAAGGGTCAAATTCCATTTGTATTCCCTCAATAAAATCTGCTCCAGAGAATAATCCTGATAAAACTCCTGTTACCCATCCACCGAAAATGCCTAAAAACATTCCTAACACTATAAGAAAAGGGTAAAAAAATACAGTTGCTATAATTTTAGGCAGTACTAAATAGTTAAGGGAATTTATTCCCATTACTTCAAGCGCATCTATTTGCTCTGTCACTCTCATAGTTCCTATACTAGAAGTTATATATGAACCTACTTTTCCAGCTAAAATGATAGAACAAAATGTAGGTGCAAATTCTAAAATCACCGATCTTTTTGCCGCAAAACCAATTAAACTCTTTGGTATAAATGGGTTTTCTAAATTTAATGCAGTTTGTAATGCTATAACTCCTCCTATAAAAAATGAAATAAACGCTATAATCCCAATTGATTTATGCCCAAGTTCTTCTATCTCTCTAAATAAAGCTTCTTTAAATACTCTAGCTCTTTGAGGTCTTTTAAAAACTTGTTTTAGCATTATAAAATACTTTCCTACATGCTCTATATAATTCATTAATTGATATTAATTTTTCTTTTGCTAAAGTATAAAAAACCATTAACTCTATCCCTACTTATATGCTTAAGCTTTCTTTTTTAATTACCTTTGGTTCTTCATAATTATTTTTTAAAATGAAAAAAAATCTTATTCTCTTATTTGCTTTTTTATTGACTATAATGGCCTTTAAACCAGCAACAAAAAAAAATGATAAAAAACCAAAACTTGTAGTTGGTGTTGTTATTGATCAAATGAGGTATGATTACCTTATCAGATTTTCAAAAAAATATGGTAATGATGGTTTTAAACGCTTATTACGTGAAGGGTTTTCACTTGAAAATGCTCATTATAACTACATTCCTACTTATACTGCCGTAGGACATACTTCTATTTACACAGGTACTACTCCTATAAATCATGGTATTATTGGTAATCATTGGTATGATAAATATTTAAAAAAATCTATTTATTGTGTTACTGACAAGAATTATAAAACAGTTGGTAACAATGGTATGGACGGAGAAAAATCTCCATACAGAATGGTCACTTCTACTATTACAGATCAATTACGTTTAGCTCAAAACATGAATGGAAAAACCATTGGTATAGCAATTAAAGATCGTTCAGCTATTTTACCTGCTGGTCATACAGCTAATGCTGCTTATTGGTTTGATGGTGGTAAAAATGGACAATGGATATCTTCTACTTTTTACATGGATAATTTACCTAAATGGGTAAAACGTTTTAATAATTTAAAAAAAGCTGATGAGTATTTAAGTAAGCCATGGAATACGCTATATGATATTAACACCTACACTGAAAGTATAGCTGACGATAATAACTTTGAAGCTACTTTTAAAGGTGAAGCTAAACCTGTTTTTCCTCATGACATTCCTAACTTAAGGGCTAAGAACAATAATTATAGTATTTTAAAAGCAATTCCTGCGGGAAACTCTTTTACTACAGATTTTGCTAAAGCTGCAATTATTGGAGAAAATTTAGGAAAATCTAATTATACAGATTTCTTAGCAGTTAGTTATTCTTCAACCGATTATGTTGGCCATCAATTTGGCGTTGCTTCAAAAGAAATAGAAGACACTTATTTACGTTTGGATAAAGACTTAGCAAGTTTATTTAAATTTTTAGATACTGAGGTAGGAAAAGGGAATTACACTCTTTTTTTAACTGCTGATCATGCTGCAACAGAAGTTCCTTCTTATTTAAAATCTGTAAAAATTCCTGCAGGCTACATAAAACCTGTTAAATTTTTAAATTTTCTAAAGAAAGTAACTAACAACTATTTTAAGTCTGATGAGTTAATTGAAAATATTTCAAATTTTCAAATTTTCTTAAATAAAGAAAAAATCAATGAACTAAAATTAGATTATGAAAAAGTAGCTCAGACTATAGCAAATGAAGCTATAAATTATAAAGGGATTTATAAAGCTGTAACTGCTAAAACTATGCAGAATACTAATTTTACTAATGGGATTTTAAATTCTTTACAAAATGGGTATAATCAAAAATATTCAGGTGATGTATTATTAGTACCAAACCCTTCAACTATTGTATATCCTAAAAAAGGAACTACTCATGGATCGGGATATTCATATGATACTCACGTACCTATTATTTTTTACGGAAAAGGGATTAAACAGGGAAGTTCAAAAAGAAAATATGAAATTATAGATATTGCACCTACTCTATCTAATTTATTACAGATAGAATTTCCGAATGGAAATACAGGTAAAGTGATTCATGAAATTTTAAATTAAAAATAAAAAAGGCGCTAATTAGCGCCTTTTTTATTTTTAATTAATTCGGTTTGTTCAAAATTACCAATGCTCCAATTACGCCAGGAACCCAACCACAAAGGGTTAGTAAAAATACAATAACAACAGAACCACATCCTTTTCCTAGTACTGACAAAGGCGGAAAAAATATTGCCAGTAAGACTCTTAATAAACTCATAGTTAATCTAATTCTTTATTATAAAGACGTCTTTTATTAAATTTTGTTACACAAAAAAGCAATGAATTAAATATTTAATTCATTGCTTTTTATATTTTAATCTAAATTACTGTGCTTTTTTTGTTATGCATAAATCATAACCATACCCATTTCTATTATGTACCCTTATATCTTCAAAAACAATATTTTGTAACTTTTTAATCATTACTCTAATTTGAATCTCTCCTTCTCCAAAAACACTATCTTTTACTTTTAAAAAAGTTTCAAAACCTCTTTTAACATTAAATTTTTCTTGCATAGAAAAGTTTTCATAGGCCATAATTCCTTTAGAAGTATACTCTAATTCTCCATTTACATTTCGGAATTCAATTTTTACATTATTCTCACTTTTACTTTTTACGATAACTTCATATGTAACTTCATACTCATTTTCTTCAGGTAAATCATTGCTTTTACTACATGATAAAAACAATATACAAAAGATTACAAATGTTAACTTATGTAAAAAACTAACTAACTTCATATATTTAATTATTAATTGTATCTGTAACACCTTTTATAGTACTACAATCAATTTTACAGTTAAACATATAACTTTTTATTCACCCTACCTTATTAACTTTATTTAACTATGACTACATTATTCTCCCAAAGAAAACAGCATTCATTAATAGTTTATTGGTTCCGAACCAAAAACCTCTAAAGTTAGTATTATCAGTAAAAACAATTACTTTCCCACTACCAAATCTTTGAACTTTAAAAGGCACTGAATTTTTCAATTCCTTCAAATTTTCTTTTGAAATATAACCACTTAATAAAGGTTTTTTAGTGTATTGAATTGGATTATTATAACTTTTTTTATCAGCCTTTAAGAATAACTTTGTATTTCTAAACAATGCTATTTTTTGATTTTTATATCCAAAATTTATAGGATGTGATTTATCTATATCAGCTTCAAAAATAGCCCCTCCAATTACCTGAGCACCTGATTGTAATCTTCTGTTTTCAAATGACACATTATTTACTACATCTATTTTTGACTTATTAAATTCTACTTTAATAAGTTTTTGATTAGCTAATAATTTTACAGCATTTCTATACCCAACTAAAACACCTCCATTACGAACCCAAGTTTTTATTTTATTAATTATAGCTCCATTTAAAGAATAACTATTTGGTAGTATTAAGGTTGTATATTTACTTAAATCTACTCTTTCTATATAGTCAGTATCTAATTTAGTTAACTTAATATTAAATCGTTGGTCAAATAAATGCCATATTTCACCTGCATCATAACTAGTAATTCCTTTTCCTACAAGCATAGCCACTTTAGGCTTTTTAATTGCTCTAAAATTTCTACTTCCTAAATCAGCTCCATTATTTAATCCAGTTGTAACTCCTTTAATTTTTACATTACTTTTTTCAGCTACTTCTCCTAAAAAATTAAATAATTGATTATTATTAAGTTTTTGATTTTGTACTGGTATAAAAATAGTTCCGTAATCGTAGGCTATACCATCATTATTAAACTTTTTCATTCCTACTTTAGCTCTAATTCCTTTATCTAAAATTGCATGCAAAGCTTTAGGAGCATAATATTCATTCCAAGGCATTAAGTAACCAACACTACTTTTTACTGTAACACTTCCTTTATTCTTCTGCAAATTTTCAATTTTCTTTCCAGCTACTGAAAGCGATTGATTCTTAATCATATCAACCCCAAAAGCATGATTAAATGTCCAAGCAGAAACGTCATAAAATAAGCTATCTTTAAATGTTTTACGCACATCAAACATTGCTTCTATTAACCTTTTATTTTTTTGATTCATTGGAACTACATAACTATACCCTTTTTTAAATTTTTTCCCTTCACTAGTTATGTCTGATTTTAACTCATGTATATTTATATGATGTCTTTTTAACACTTCAGCTAAATGATACACTTTTCCAGCATCTTTTTCATCTCCAAAAACAAGTGCTTTATTTTGTTTTTCGTTCCTAGCTTTTTCATAAAAATCTTGTTGGTATTTCAAAATCTTTACGCGCATACTTTTTGCAGCTTCTAATGTTGATAAAGTAGCTGTAAATTGATTTCTAATTGTAAACGGAAAGGTTAAAACTCCATTATCACTTTCTTGTGCATGCCCTCTTGAACTACCTTGCTCAAATAAAATACCGATAC
The DNA here is from genome assembly GCF_900105985.1 of Tenacibaculum sp. MAR_2010_89. Taxonomy (NCBI): domain Bacteria; kingdom Pseudomonadati; phylum Bacteroidota; class Flavobacteriia; order Flavobacteriales; family Flavobacteriaceae; genus Tenacibaculum; species Tenacibaculum sp. MAR_2010_89. Next base: position 194,409 of record NZ_FNUB01000004.1, read on the forward strand.
TTCCATTTATGTCTGGAAATGTAGAACCTTTTCCGTAATAAAAATCATCAAAATCTTCTTCAGAGTAATATAATGATCCAATTTTATCAAATGCTTTTGCATGGTAAGTACCTATTTCTTTAGTTAACTCTTGATTTAACTGGGGAGTTAAAGGATTTGTTCTTTCAGGTATTCCAGGTTGAAAGAAAAAAGTAGAATTAGTTCCCATTTCATGATGATCGGTTAAAATATTTGGCAACCACTCGTGAAATGTTTTAATTCTCACTTTACTTTCAGGTAATTGTACAGGCAACCAATCACGATTCATATCGAACCAATAATGATTCGTTCTTCCTCCTGGCCACACTTCATGATATTCTCTATCATTTGGATCAGGATTAATGTTATTAGCTTTATTTGTGTTGGCCCAATAAGCAAAACGTTGTAATCCATCAGGATTTAATGATGGATCAAATAATATTATCGTATTATTTAATAGTTCATTTATCTTATTCCCCTCAGCAGCGGCTAAATAATAGGCCGCAGCTAATGATGCATTAGACCCACTTGCCTCATTACCATGTATAGAGAATCCTTGATATACTACAATTGGTAAACTAGTAACATTTACTGTTTTATCATCGGTTGCTTGAATATGCTTTAACCTAATTTCATCTAGATTACTATGATTTTTTGGAGATGTTATTTTTAGTAATAATAATGGTCGTCCTTCATAAGTATTTCCTCTATCTTCTATACTAATTCTATCTGATGCTTTTGCCAAAGCCTTCATATACTCCACTAACTTATCATGCGTTATATGCCATTCTCCTACTTCATGTCCTATAACAGATTTAGGCGTTGGTATATTTTTATTATAAGAAACATCTTTAGGCAAATAGTAGGATAAATCTATTTCTTGTGCTTTTATATGTATACTTATAAAAAATAAGCATAGGAGTAATTTTTTCATTAGTTATAATTTGATTAAACCATAAAGATACTCATTCTTAGATTTTAACAAATCCTACTATAGTTTTTAACGATTTTTTAAGAAAACTTTTATCACTAAAGAGTTTCTGTATGCTTTTTCATATTTTAGTTATCAATTAATTTAAAAAATCATGTACATAAAAAAAACGTATCCCTTAAAGGGAATGCTAAAATGGACAAGGAGGTATACTTATGTATTTTTACTTTTAAGTACTATTCCTGTTTTTTTATTTGACATTTTGCGATGGAAATGGCTTTACATACCATGGCTCCCTTTAGGTGTATTGGGTACAGCAGTTTCTTTTATTGTTAGTTTTAAAAACAATGCTTCATATGATCGTTTATGGGAGGCCCGTAAAATTTGGGGAGGCATTGTAAATACTTCTCGATCTTTTACTATCATGATAAAAGATTTCATAAAAAACGATAACATTTCTAATAGTGAACTGAAAAAAATTCATCGTGAATTAGTGCATCGTCATGTCGCTTGGTTAACAGCTTTACGTTATCAACTAAGAAAACATAAACCATGGGAAAACCATATTAAACCTAGTAAATCGAATAAAGAGTTTAGAGAAAAAAACTTTGTGGTTTTAGAACAAACAATTCCCATTGAAAAAGCTATAAATCCATATATTTCTAATAATGAATATAAAGAGATTTTTGCAAAAGGAAATCAAGCATCTCAATTATTAGGAATTCAGTCTAGACGTATAAAAGAATTACAAAGTGAAGGGTTAATTGATGATTTTCGTCATATGGAACTTGAAAAAATATTGGTTGAATTGTATACACTTCAAGGAAAAAGTGAACGCATTAAAAATTTTCCTTATCCTAGACAATTTGCTACTTTAAACTTTATATTTATTTGGATCTTTATCATTCTTTTACCCTATGGAATGATGCAAGAATTTGAAGCTTTGGGTGATAGAATTCTTGCTTCATTAGCAAACCATGAATTTAAAACAGTTATCATGCATAAAATTCAAGAATTCATTGCTATACATTTTGAATGGTTTTCTATCCCGTTCAGTACACTATTAGCTTGGATATTTTATTCTATGGAAGCTATTGGAGAAAATTCTGAAAACCCTTTTGAAGGTGGCCCTAATGATGTACCTATAAGCGACTTATCAAGAGGAATTGAGATTGACATACGTCAATTAATCGATGATACTGACATCCCAGAATCTTATGAATGGAAAAATGATATTACACTATAATTCACTATATTTTTTTCAATAAAAAAGACATGAAAAAGATTTAAAAACATTGATAATGTTAAAGTTTTAATAAAAAAATAAGTAGGGTAATTTTTTTTTAAAACTGTCTTTATAGGGAAACAAGACAATTATAAAAAATGAAAAATCAATTATCCCTACTTTTATTAATTACCTTTTTATGCTCGTATAAAATAAGCGCGCAACAATCAAATTGGAGAGATGCTCCGTTAAAAAAAGATGCAAATTATTTCAATATTCTAAAAAGTAATGAGCAAAGAATATCTGCTGCTAAAAGAAGCTCTAACAAAGTTTCGAAAAAACAGATAAAACAATTTAACCGTTGGAAAAACTTTTGGAAAGATAGAATTTTACCTGATGGTTCTTTTGTTTCTGCTACTCATAACTACAATGAATTAAAAAAAGAAAACAAGCGTCATGCTCGTTTACGTAAAAAGCAATCTACAAGTTGGTCTTTAGTAGGGCCACTTACTCCTCCAAAATCTTCAATTGGTTTTTACCCTGGAATGGGAAGAGTTAATACTGTTGCTTTTAAAGGAACCGATACCAATACAATGTATGTAGGTACTCCAGGCGGTGGTGTTTGGAAAACAACTGATGGAGGGAAAAATTGGGCTGCAAAAGGTGATAACTTCCCTAATTTAGGTGTTTCACATATTGTAATTCACCCAACTGATTCTAAAATTTTATACTTAGCTACTGGTGATTATGATGGTGGTCAAAATAGGTCTGTAGGAGTGTTTAAATCTGTTGACTCAGGTGAAAACTGGAATGCAACTGGTTTGTCTTTTTCTTTAAATCAAAATAACATAATAAGTAAATTACTTATTGACCCTAATAATCCAGATACAATTTTTGCTACTACTAAAAACAGCATTAAAAGATCTACGGACGGAGGTACGAATTGGACGGATGTTTTTACTGAGAATTTTTCTTCTTTCAATGATATTCAATATAAAACTGGAAGTAGCACTATAATTTATGCTACAACAAAATATGGTAGTTTGTATATTTCTAGAAATAACGGTACAGCATGGTCAGTAGCTTCAAAACCTTCTTCTTCAAGATTAGATATTGCTCAAACTACTAATGATCCTAATTTAATTTTATCTCTTGATAGTAGCGGTATAGTTAGAAAATCAACTGATGAAGGAAAAACATGGACAACAGTATCAACAATTAGCGGATACTCAGCTCAGGGTGGATACAATATGACTTTAGCTATTTCTCCTTTAGATAAAAATTTAATTTTAGCTGGAGGTGTTGAAGGTTGGCGCTCAAAAAATGGAGGAACTAGCTGGGAAAAATATTTAGATGGATATTGGGAGACTGGAAACCCATATTTTTATGTTCACTCTGATCATCATGATATGATGTTTGTTCCTGGAACAAATACTGCTTTTTCTGTAAATGATGGTGGTATTTTTAAAGGTGATGCTTCTTCAGACACAAAATGGGCAGATTTATCTTCTGGTTTAGCTATTACTCAATATTACAATGTTTCTGGAACTCCAAAAGATCAAGGAAAATTAATCTTGGGAGCACAAGATAATGATATTGCTATTTATGATGGAAGTAATGGTTTTAAAGGTGAAAATCCTGGTAGTGATGGTGTAGAAGGATTATGGGATTATTCAGATTCAAATATTGCTTGGTCTTGTAGCCAGCAAGGTGGAATGAATAGAACTTTAGATGGATTTAAAACTGCTGCTACTAGAGTATCTACACCTTCTGGAGCCCCTTTTGTTTGGGAACTAGAAATACACCCAACTGATCCGAAAACTATTTTTGGTGGTTTTGGAGATATTTACAAATCTACTGATAGAGGAAACAACTGGATTAATTTAAATTCTTCTGCAGGGACTATCGAATTTATATCAATAGCTCCTTCTAATGCGAATATAATATATGTTTCTGGTCAAAGTGGAGTTGTAAGAAAAACAACTAATGGAGGAACAACTTGGACTAGCATTACTTTACCACAAAGAGGAAACGTGAAAAGTATTGAAGTTCATCCAACGAACCCTTCTGAAGTATATATAGCATACTCTGGATATTCAGTAAATAAAGTTTTTAAATCTACAAATGGTGGTACTAGCTGGACTAATATAACAGGTGCTTTACCAAATATACCTACACATAAAATAATATATAGAACAGGTAGTTCTGATGGTGAGTTATTTTTAGCTACTGATTTAGGTGTATACTATAGAACAAATTCAAAAGGTGACTGGGTTAGATTAGGAAGTGGATTACCTAATGTTATTGTTCATGACATTGAAATTCACTATGCAACTAACAAACTTAGAGCTGCTACTTATGGTAGAGGTGTTTGGGAAGCTTCTATAAGCTCATCTGCTTTAGGTACTGAAGACAACAAATTACCTAAAACTGCTATATCTTTATTTCCTAACCCAACAAATAGCAAAAACATTAACGTTAAATTAAATAAACTTACTGGGAAAACGAATATACTTATATATAATATTATTGGAAGTGTTGTTAAAGATTTAACTATTGAAAACACTGAAAAAAACATTAATCTTTCAGGTTTCTCAAATGGTATTTATTTAGTTAAAATCACTAACAATAATAAAAGTATTACTAAAAAATTAATTGTAAAATAATTTGATTAAATTCAAACACAGAATAAATAATTATTTATTCTGTGTTTTTATTAAATTTCTTATGAAAAAATTCAGCATATTATTCTTATCTCTCTTTGTATTTATAAGTTGTAATCAATCACTAAAGTTAGTATCTGCTACAAAACAAACAGTTTTCCCTGGTAGACCTACCGAAAAAGCATTTACTAATTATATTTTAAAATTCTCTGTTGATTATAGTACACAAATAGAAATTGATAGTATTAAAATACTTCAAAATGATAAATCTCATATAACTACAAAATATTTGTTAAAACATGAAAACGCTTCTTCTTATAGCAAATCAATATCAGAAAAAGGGAGTTATACAATAGAAATACCACTTAAAAACATAAATACTTTAAGTACTTCATCTAATAATAGTATACTATTATACTTAAAAGAAATGGGCAAACTCAAAGAGTTTAAAATTTCTAAATTTAAGAATGAAGAAAAAAGAAAAAGGTGATAAATAAAAAACCGAGCTAGTTAGCTCGGTTTTTTATTTACATAAAGTTCTAATTATACTTCCTTCTTGAGTATTAAAATTAACGTTAAATATTATAATATATTTAACGTTAATTTTAATATTGAATAATGCTATAACTTTACTTTTATCTACCTAAAAATACTAGGTAAATTATGGTATACGCTACTTACTTTTTAAGAACTGAATTTAATCATTTTCTCTCTTCTCTTTTTTATAAAAATCATTTTCATTAAACATTTTTAGATCTTAATACATTCACAAACACACAAAACAATCTATGAAATTATTAAAAGTACTATTTTCAATTTTCGTATTAACTTTATTAGTTAATTGCTCTGAAAACACATCTATTCCAGATCAAAACACTTCTCCTCCAATTTCTAACTCTATTGAATTAACAACTATTAAAATACCAACTAAACTCACTCTTAATTGTATTGAGTTTACAAATGCTCTTAACGGTTTTATTGCTGCTGGTAGTGTTTACCCTAATAAAGAAAGTGAAATTTTAAAAACAACTGATGGAGGAACTACTTGGAAAAAAGTATATTCTTCTTCTGACTTTTCAATAAACAGCATCTCTATAAAAAATAACAATGAAGTCTTTTGTGTTACTGACAACGGAACTATTCTTTCTTCAAGTAACGGAGGAACTACCTGGAATATAGACTCTAGACTTAAAGCTAAAGACTACTACATGAGCTCAATTAAATTTACGAGCAATAATGAAGCATACATAGTTGGGCAAAAGGGAGCTAAGGCTCATGGCTTTATTTTAAAAACTATAGATAATGGTTTAACATGGACTGATCTTGAAAAGGAAAATACTAATCCAAATTATAACTACGAACAACTACTTGAAAACAACCATTTAACTTCTATAACTTATTTTGCACCAACTAATGCCTTAATATTTAGCGGTGGTACTTGGAATAATGGTAAAATTTCTATAAAAAACAATGATTTTTGGGATGTAAATACAATAAATGAGCCTGTTAAATTTACAGATATGGCTATTAAAAATGGTTTTTTAATAGCAGTAGGTAACAATGGACAAACAAATGCTAGCACAGAAAAAGGAGCAATACATTCATATAATTCTAATACCAAAGTATGGAAAAGTATCGATTATAATTCTGACAACAAACTAACCAACGTAGCTATGGTTGAAAACACTATTCTTATAGCTGGTAGAAATAAATCTAACAACCTAACAAATGGTGAATATCTAGCAATCTCAATAGATAACGGTAAAACATGGAGTAGAATACCACATAAACATGTAGTTGCAGAATGGAATGACTTACATGCTATAAACGCTAAATCATTTTTTGCAATTGGTTACAAAGGATTATTGGTTAAAATAACATTAAAATAATAACATAATCATTTCAGTATTACCTCTTATTTTTTAGGTAAAGAATAATCACATAGAAAATTGTTTTTCTATGTGATTATTTAACATATATAATGCTTCCTATAAATCTCAATAGAAGACTCTCCCCATTAACGCTATTTAAAGCAAAATTTAAATTTGATATTACGTATAATTTTTATCAATCAATAATACTTTAAGCATTTATTAGTGCTAAGCATTTTTCAATAGTTTCCTCTTGCATATCTTCATACCACTGCATCAACCTGTAAACTGGCTCTCCTAAATCTTTTTCAAATAACGATTGATTAGAAGTTCCTTCATATTTACGTTTAGCATCATCTGTACCTAAATTAGAAGCAAAAATACCTGCTGCACTTACTGGAAGAAAATCTTCGTAAACCATTGGTTCAATAATCAAATATCCTTTCTCTAATAATTGATTAACATCTAATTTTGTATACAATTTATCTTTTGGTAAACTATTCGCTTTTTCAGTAATGAAATAGTGAAAATAAGCTAATTCTTGAGAATGAAGTTCATCATAATTATCAGGAAAAACTTTAAAATTATCTTTTAGTAATTTGTTATATTCAGTAGAGTTTTCTGCTGTTGGTGATCCGCCTATCGCCCTACGTGTCTTACTTAGTAATTCATTATATAAATCTTGTCCTTTTTGTGTTAACGCCACACCACGCTGTTCAATCTCTCCAAAACGAGCTTTGTGCTCCCCCATCTCTTCATTTCCTGTACTATTCTTAAAAGCCACTTTTTCTGTCAATGCTTTAAAACTAGTTTGGCGTAATAAAATAGGGCATTTTCTTGCTGGTGGTCCTTCTATAGTATCTTTTGCAGGAATATTCCGAGCCTCCATACTAGCTTGCACCGTATCTATATCTAAAGTTCTAGGTGTTAAATGATTTATATGCGGACCTTTAAATGCAACTACATCAGCAATTAACCTATGTTGGTTTAACAGCGTTTGGTACATATTATAATCTACTGTTGCTGATTCATGCCATCGGAAAGTTTCCGACGCTTCTCGAACAAAAGTTTCAGTATCCTCTATAGTTAAACCTCCTTCTTTTTCAAACTTATCTATAAACTTTAATGCCTTTTCTGTGAATATCTGACGATTTTCAAGAATGGATTCAACATTACTTCGAAGCTGATCATCATCAATTAGATCTAAACGCAATAAAGATGTAAAAACTCTGAAAGGTGCCTGATTAAGAGCTGTATTATCAATAGCTCTAAATGCAGTAGCATGCACAGGAACTCCAGCCGTTGCTAGATCATAATACCCAACAGGGTACATACCCATTACTTTAAACAAACGTCTCATGGTAAATAGTTCTTCAGGTTTCCCTAAACGAATTGCTCCATGTCGCTCCATATTTAATCTAGATACTTCTCCTGTACGTGATAGTTGCTCCTTAATCTCGTTCGAATTTGAAAGTACTTTTTCATTAATATCATGAACCAAATCCAATAGTTCTCCATAAAGAGGAACCTCATCCTTATACATATCAGACATAACCTTTGAAAAACGACTACGAATATATTCTGGAGAAACAAATGCCTTAACAGTATGACATTCTTCTACTATACTTTTTGATGACATATTTTATTAAAATTTTAAGCAAAAATAAATCGTATTTCTTTCAAAAACATATAATTATAAGTAAATTTACACTTTAAATAATCATTTTATATTAAATTGACTTTTAAACAACCTATAAAAGTAAATTTAATTTTTAACAACTTGAAAATTACTATATGAATAATCAATTTGATTATATTGATAAACAAATACTAATTCATTTACAATCTGATGCTAGAAAAGCTTTTTCTCAAATAGCAGAAGAATTAAAAATTTCTAATTCATTAGTACATCAACGAATAAAAAAACTAACAGAATCTGGTGTCATAAAAAATGCTGAATTTTTACTTGACGAAAAAAAACTAGGCTATAAAACTAAATCATATACAGGAATCAGATTACGAGAAGCTCGCTTTGCTAAATCAGTAATGGAAGAACTTAAAAAAGTTGATGAAATTGTTGAATCCAATTATGTTTCTGGAAATTATGCTATTTTTATTCTGATATTTGCACGAGACAATGAACATTTACGTGAAGTTTTGTACGAACAAGTTCATTTAATTAATGGTGTTGCTGGAACAGATACTTTTATTTGTTTTGATGCAGGTTTTAAAAGAAATATCCCTATTCAATAGAAGATGATAAATACTACCGTTTTAACAAAGTTAGAAAATTCTTTACATGGAGAATTATTATACGATAATTTACATAAAAATATTTATGCTACTGATGCTTCTGTATATCGTAAAATACCATTAGCTGTTGCATATCCTAAAAATAATGAGGATATTAAAAAGTTAATTTCTTTTGCTACTGAAAATAGTATTACTTTAATTCCACGTACTGCTGGAACATCTTTAGCTGGTCAATGTGTTGGAGATGGTATTGTAGTTGATGTATCTAAATACTTCACTAACATGCTTGCTTTTGATGAAAAAGCAAAAACTATTACAGTTGAACCTGGAATTATTCGTGATGATTTAAATCGTTTTCTAGAACCCTTTGGTTTATTTTTTGGACCAAATACCTCAACTTCAAATCGATGTATGATTGGAGGAATGGTAGGAAACAATTCATCTGGTAGTACATCAATTCGTTACGGTGTTACTCGTGATAAAGTGCTAAGTATTGAAGGTATTTTAAGTGATGGTAGTGATGTTATTTTTTCTGAAATTAACTCTATAGAATTCCAACAAAAAAAATCAAGTAATTCACTTGAAGGAAAAATTTATAGTTCAATTTATAATGAGCTTTCACAAAAAAATATTCAACAAGAAATAAAAAAAGAGTTCCCTAAAGAAAGTATTCATAGAAGAAATACTGGGTATGCTGTTGATGAATTTTTAACCTCAGATTTATTTGGGGGTAATGAACCAACTATAAACCCTGCTAAATTTTTATCTGGTAGTGAAGGTACTTTAGTTTTTTCTACTTCAATTACCATACAACTTGATGATTTACCACCTACTCAAAGCATTATGGTATGTCCTCATTTTACAAGTGTAAACGAAAGTTTAAAAGCCACAGTTACAGCTATGAATCATAATTTATATGCTTGTGAACTTATGGATAAAGTGATTTTAGACTGTACTAAGAATAACCGTGAACAAACTAAAAATCGTTTCTTTTTACAAGGAGATCCTGAAGCTGTATTAATGCTAGAAGTTTCTGCTAACACAATAGAACAAGCAGAAGTTTTAGCTGATAAACTTATTAAAGATTTAGAAACTAATAATTTTGGCTATCATTATCCAAAAGTTTACGGAAAAGATATTGCTAAAGTTCATCACTTAAGAAAAGCTGGCTTGGGGTTATTAGGTAATATTGTTGGAGACATGAAAGCAGTTGCTTGTATTGAAGATACTGCTGTTGCCTTAAACGATTTACCAGAATATATTGAAGAGTTTACTCAAATTATGGATAAATATCAGCAAGACGCAGTTTATTATGCCCATGCTGGTGCAGGTGAATTACACTTACGTCCAATTTTAAATTTAAAAAAGCAGGAAGATGTTTCTCTTTTCAGAAAAATAACTACTGAAACTGCTGAATTAGTAAAAAAATACCAAGGTTCATTTAGTGGTGAACATGGAGATGGAATTGTTCGTGCTGAATTTATTCCTTTAATGATTGGTGAGAATAATTATCAATTATTACGTAGAATCAAAAAAGCTTTTGATCCTAATAACATTTTTAATAAAGGAAAAATTACTGACGCTTTTCCTATGGATAAAAGCTTACGTTATGAAATTGATCGGGTTGAACCTAAAATTGATACAATACAAGATTTTTCGGATAGTGAAGGGATATTAAAGTTAGCAGAAAAATGTAATGGTTCTGGAGATTGTAGAAAGTCACCTGAAGCTGGAGGAACTTTATGCCCTAGTTATAGAGCTACACGAAATGAAAAAGAATCCACCCGTGCAAGAGCAAATACTTTACGTGAAGTATTGACAAATAATACAGCAAAAAACAAATTTGATTCTAAAGAATTAAAAGATATTTTAGATTTATGCTTAAGCTGTAAAGCTTGTGCTACAGAATGCCCAAGTAATGTTGATATTGCCTCTATGAAAGCAGAGTTTTTATATCAATATCAAGAAACTAATGGCTATTCTTTCCGCAGTAAATTATTTGCAAACAATTCAAAATACAACAAATTAGGAAGTAAGCTCCCTGCTTTAACAAACTTTTTTACCAACACAACGATTGCTAAAAAAGTAATGGGTGTAGCTACCGAACGAAGTGTTCCTAAATTAGATAAACAACCTTTAGAAGCTTGGTTAAAAAAGCACACCTCAAAAACTACAAATAAAACTGTTTATCTATTTAATGATGAATTTACCAATTATTATGATACTGAAATAGGGAAAGACACAGTAATTGTTTTAGAAAAACTAGGTTATGAAGTAAAATCAATAAAACATGAAGAAAGCGGACGTAGTTATATTTCAAAAGGTTTTTTAAAGGAAGCTAAAGAAATAACCAATAAGAACATTGCTGTTTTTAAAAATTTAATTTCTAATGAAACCCCTTTAATAGGTATAGAGCCTTCTGCTATTTTAACTTTTAGAGATGAATATATTCGTTTAGCAGATGATAAACTAGGAGCAAAAGAAATTGCAAAAAACACATTTACTATTGAAGAGTTTTTAGCTAACGAACACAAAAAAAATAATATTGATATTTCTATTTTCACGAGTGATGCTAAAGAACTAAAAATTCATGGTCACTGTCATCAAAAAGCATTATCTAGTACTCATGCTTCATTTAGTATATTAAACATACCTGAAAATTACAAAGTAACAATTATGAATACTGGTTGTTGTGGAATGGCTGGTTCTTTTGGATATGAAAAAGAGCACTATAAAGTAAGTATGCAAGTGGGTGAAGATACTTTATTTCCTAAAATTAGAAACTGTTCTAAGCAAACAGAAATTGTTGCTGCAGGAACAAGTTGTCGACATCAAATTTATGACGGTACCAAACGTATTGCTAAGCATCCTATAACAATATTAAAAGAATCATTAATTTAATATTAGTTAATTATTTACAAATACACATAAGTTCATTAACAATTCATTGAACTTATGTGTTCACTCATCTAAAAAACAATACTTTAACGAATATATTTCGTATATTTAAGAGATATGTAATTTTAAATATACAATTATGTCAAAAAATAAAATAATCATTAACAATGCCTTACTTATTTTTGGAGGTATTGTCGGGTTCTTTTTTTTAATGAAAATATTGGGTTTAAATAATGTTTCTGAATTACGTTTATTAAATTTTGTTTTTGTGCTTTGGGGAATAAACAAGGCTATAAAAACAAACATTAAACTAAATCAAGAATCATTATACTTTTCAAATTTTTCAATAGGAGTAGGAACTTCAATTTTAGCCGTAGGCCTTACCATTTTAGGCTTAATAATTTATGTTGGATTTATTGATCCTGAACTAATTACCGTATTAGGAAACTCTTCTTTTTGGGGTAAAAACTTAAATTTATCTTTAATTGTTTTTGCTTTAGCTATTGAAGGAATTGCTTCATCTGTTATTTGTTCTTTTATTTTAATGCAATACTATAAGAATTATAAAATAACCAATACTTCTATAGCTTAAAAAAAACTTGAATTAAATAAAAAGGATTTCAATTTAATTGAAATCCTTTTTATTTATAATTTCTTTACAAACAAATGATGCAAAGTTTTTATCTACATATATATCATGATTACCCTTTACTTTTTTCATAGGTAAATTCATTTTCTGAAACCAATTATCCTTAGGTACAAACTTATCATTTTCTGAAAAATACAAGAAAATATTACCTAGAGGTTTTCTAGACTCATATCTTAGTCTAGTTGACGAAATACAATACATGAAAAGTTTTTTATTGCTTTTCATTGCATAGTTCCAAGCTATGGTTCCTCCTATACTAAAGGCAAGTATTATGGTATCATTTTGCTTTTCAGCTTTGCAAAGTTTAGAAACTGCTTTTTCAATACCTCCTTTTACAAATTGCTTATGTAAATTTTCTTCTTTATAAACAGTTGTATCAACTTCAGCTAACTCACAACTATCATAAAAAACAATTTCAAAATCACTTTTTAATGCATCAGTATAATTTGTTAACCATGTTGCTTTCTTTTCTCCCCATAAATCTGATAGAATAATTAATCTTTTCATCATAATAAATTATTAGATATAACTATAAAAAGGGCTGAGAATAATAAAAATCAACAAATTTATTTTTTTAAAAACACTTCCGCCATCATACAACGAGCACTACCACCTCCACAAGTTTCAATAGTTTCAAGTGAACTGTGTACTATTTTACAATGCTTTTCAATTATAGCTACCTGGTTTTTAGTTAATGAATTGTAGGCAGAAGAACTCATTACTAAAAAACGTTCATCATCATTTCCTATAAGCTGTAACATATTTCCTGCAAACTGAGTTACTTGTTTTTCAGTTATGGCAATAACCTCTTTTCCATCAGACTTAAAATGTTTTACTAACTCTTTTTTTTCTTTTTTATCATCAATAGCATCTAAACAAACTACTACAAAAGTTTCTGCTACGCACATCATAACATTAGTATGATAAATAGCTTCTCTGTTACTTCCTACCGTTTGATTTGCAACAAAAACTACAGGTGTATATTCAAAATCTTCACAAAACTCAATAAATAACTCCTCATCTGCTCTAGGTGATAAAGCACAATAGGCTTTTTGGTTAGTGCGATCTAAAATCATACTTCCAGTTCCTTCTAAAAAAATGCCTTCTTCTTCAGCCTCAGAATAATCAATAACATTTTCTATTATAAATCCTTTACTCTCTAAAACCTCTAATACATCATCTCTTTTTTCAAGACGTCTATTTTCAGCAAACATTGGATATACGGCAACATCTCCATTTTCATGAAAAGAAATCCAGTTATTAGGAAACAAAGCATCTGGTGTATCTGGTGTTTTAGTATCTTCAATTACTACCACCTCTACTCCTACTCCTTCTAATTTACCAACAAAATCATCAAATTCTTCCTGTGCTTTAGCATTAATAGTTACGGGTAACATTCCAGCTAATTCCTGTTGGTAATAATTATTAACAGCAGTTTGTTCGTTCATTCTAAAACTAGAAGGGCGAACCATTAAGATAGTATTGGTAGTTTGCTTCATACTACGAAGGTAAAAATATTTCTTATTTTTTGCGCATTATATCAGCTAAATAACTAGCATCTTTTGAAACTCCTCCCAATGTTGCTGATCCTCTAGTAAACATCCAAGGTAACCCTATAAAGTATAAACCTTCTATATTACTTACACCTCTATAGTTTTTATGATAATTTCCTTCATCTAACTCTAGTCCTTCAATCCATTTAAAGTTCGGACGATACCCAGTTGCCCAAACAATATTTTTAATAGTAGAAATTTTATTCTTTTCAAAATGGATATCGTTTTTAAATGCATCCTTTGTTCTTCCAACGCAAACTACATTTTTTCGAGAAAGTATTCCCTTTACATCTGTTCCTATAACTGGTTGAGAAGAAGAACTAATTTTTTTCCCAATCCAACTATACTTACTATAACTTAAAAAACCGATTAAAGTAAACCACCACCATAATGTTTTACCTAAAAACTGTTGGGGTAACGATTTTACAGAAGTATCTCCAGAAAAATAAACAGTTCTTGAAGAGTTCTCAGATATTTCATTTAAAATTTGATACCCAGAATCTCCCCCGCCTACAACTAATGTATCACCGTTTTGTAACTGATTTTCATTTTTATAATAGTTACTATGCATTTGAAGTATACTATCAGATATTTTAGTATGACAAGGAGGTGTATAAGGAATATGAAAAGGACCTGTTGCAACTACTACGTTTTTTGCCTCAATACTCCCATCTTTATACTTAATAAAAAAACCTTCTTTAGTTTTACTAACAGAAGTTACTAGAGTATTTAGCTGTATTGGAATACTATTTTTTTCAACATAAGATTTAAAATAATTACTAACTTCAACTTTTGAAGGGTAATACCCTTTAGGGGCATTAAATTTTAATCCCGGTAAATGATTATACTCTGTGGGGGTAAAAAGTTTTAAAGAATCCCATCTATTCAACCAAGAAGCACCAATTTCATTTTCTCCATCAAGAACTATAAACTTTTTATCCATTTTTCCTAAATGGTAAGCCATAGACAATCCTGCTTGCGCTCCTCCAATTACTACATAATCTAACATCTAATGCCCTTTTATTGATTTACGCTACAAAGGTAAATACAAATAAACGCATAAACACTAAGTTCTTGGTATACTTTTAAGTGATTAAAATTAGTTAAATATCTAATTTTTTATTTGATGCCATTTTTTAAATTCACAAAAACAGTATTATTCAACTCACCCTCTAATACATTAATCGCTTTTTTGCTTCGCATTCCTGATTTACAATATACTACTATCGGTTTTGAAGTATCTAGTTCTAAATATCTTTGTGGAATTTCTCCTAACGGAATGTGCTGTCCTCCTATATGGTGTTCTTCACGTTCCCAGTATTCTCGAACATCCAACAAATTATACATCTCTAAATTATTTTGTAATTCACCCAATGAAATTTCATTATTAATTGATTTTATCCCACAGAAAAAATCATAGTCTTCTTCTAATTCGGTAACCTCAGCTTTTTCTGTTCTTTCGAATTTCAATATCATTTGACGCATACTTAGTGTATCATACATCAATAATTTATTTGCTAACACCTCACCCGTTTCACAAATTATTTTAATTGTTTCATTTGCTTGAAGACTTCCTATAATTCCTGGCAACACACCCAAAACTCCAATTTCGGAACAATTTGGAGATTCATCTGGTTTTGGAGGTGAAGGATATAAACACCTATAAGTTGCACTCTTTTTGTAATTAAAAACACTTACCTGCCCTTCAAACTTAAAAATGGCCCCATACACTAAAGGTTTATTCGTTAATAGAGAAGCATCATTAGTCAAATATCGTGTTGAAAAATTATCACTTCCATCTACAATAACATCGTAGTTTTCAAATAACTGAATTGCATTCGCTCGAGTTAGCTTTTCTTTATATACCGTAAAGGTTACAAATGGATTTAATTTAGACAATCGTTTTGATGCCGTTTCTGCTTTGGATGAGCCTATATCATCTATGGTATATAAAATTTGACGTTGTAAATTACTTTGATCTATTTCGTCATCATCTATAATTCCAATATTACCAACTCCTGCAGCAGTTAAGTATTGTAACACAGGACATCCTAGTCCTCCTGCTCCAATAACCAAAACTTTAGCCTTCTTTAATTTCAATTGACCTTCTTCTCCTATTTTATCTAAAATAAGGTGACGGTTATACTGCTTTTTTTCTTCTGGAGTTAAACTCATTTTAACTAATTATTCTTTTCTATTAATAAAAGACAATCAAAGAGAACTTCTAGCTATGTTAAATTAACTAAAAACTTCCCAATCTTTCCAAACTACTTCCAACCCTTTTTCTTTTAACATTAGTACTATTTCTTCGGTACTACGTTCATCAGATATTTCAAATTGTTCTAAGGATTGTGGTTCTACTGAATATCCTCCTGGATTTGTTTTTGATTCTGCACTAATAGATGTTGCTCCTAAATTAACAATATTATTTCTAAAAACTTCACTTTCTCTAGTAGACATTGATAATTCAACATCTTCATCAAGCAAACGAAATGCACATATTAATTGTACTAAATCTGCATCAGTCATTTCAACTTTTGGTTCTAATCCACCTGAATGCGGGCGCAATCGAGGAAATGAAATAGAATACTTAGTTTTCCAATAGGTTTTTTGTAAATATTTTAAATGCAACGCTGTAAAAAAACTATCTGCACGCCAATCTTCCAAACCAAATAAAGCTCCTAATCCTATTTTATGAACACCAGCTCTTCCTAACCTATCTGGAGTTTCTAAACGATACTTAAAATTAGATTTCTTTCCTTTAGGATGATGTTTTTTATACTCCTCTTTATGATATGTTTCTTGATATACTAAAACCGCATATAAACCATTTTCTATAAGTAGCTCATACTCATTTTGATCTAATGGTTGAACTTCAATCGTTATATTTGAAAACTGAGAACGGATTAATTTGATTGCATTATTTATATAATTTACACCAACTGTTTTATTTGCTTCTCCTGTTACTAATAAAATATGGTCATACCCTTTATTTTTTAGAAAAGTAACTTCCTTTAATATCTCTTCATCTGTTAAAGTACGTCTAGGTATTTTATTTGTTAAACTAAACCCACAATAAGTACATATGTTTTGGCACTCATTACTTAAGTACATTGGAGCATACATTTGTATAGTATTTCCAAAACGCTTTTTTGTTAGCGCACTACTCATATGTGCCATTTCTTCTAAAAACGGTTTTGCTGCAGGTGAAATTAAAGCTTTAAAATCTTCTAAACTTCTTTTACTTTTTACCAGTGCTTGTTCAACATCAGATGTAGTTTTACTAAAAATACTTTTCAATTCTACATCCCAATTATATTGACCAAAAGTATCTATGAAACTTTTTGAATTTTCGTTTTCTATCGAATTCATTCTACATTTTTTATTCTTTCTTTATAATTAACATAAAAGAAAGTATAACTTTATTAATTCAAAAAACTTGTTAATGGACTACTAGCTTCCGCTTTATTTCTAACTGGAGCTAATTTTGCTTCATAAGCCATTCTCCCAGATTCTACTGCCATTTTAAAAGCCGTTGCCATAGCCACTGGATTTTTAGATACAGCAATTGCAGTATTCACTAATACTGCATCGGCACCAATTTCCATTGCGTATGCAGCATGCGATGGTGCTCCAATACCAGCATCAACAATAACAGGAATATTAGATTGTTCAATTATTATTTCTAAAAACTCTACCGTTTTTAATCCTTTATTACTTCCAATTGGTGCGCCTAATGGCATTACACATTGTGTTCCTACCTCTTCTAAACGTTTGCATAAAACTGGATCTGCATGAATATAAGGCATTACAACAAATCCCTGTTTTACCAACTCTTCAGCTGCTTTTAAAGTTTCAATAGGATCTGGTAATAAATATCTTGGATCTGGATGAATTTCTAATTTAACCCAATTAGTTTCTAATGCTTCTCTAGATAATTCAGCTGCAAAAACTGCCTCTTTTGCTGTTCTAACTCCTGAAGTATTAGGTAACAAATTAACTCTTGAATGATTTAAGTGTGATAATATATCATCCTCTTCATTTTGAACATCTACTCTTTTTAATGCAACAGTTATTAGTTCACTTTCTGATGCTATTAAAGATTCTTTCATTAACTGAGATGAACTAAATTTTCCTGTTCCTGTAAATAGCCTAGATGAAAAAGTTTTATCTGCTATTGTTAGTTTGGTATTTATCATTTTTATTTGTTATCATCTAGTTTATAAACTTGTTCATTAGTACTTGGAGCTTTTAATAATTGATGGAAAACAGGAATACTAGTAAAATCGTTAGTTATTGCTCCAGAAACAGCTACTCCAAAAACACCCGTTTTTATTATACTTGTAACTGTATCTAAAGTAATGCCTCCTACAGCTATTATAGGAGTTTCCGATTTTAATTCTTCAATCAATACTTTATACCCAGCTTCTCCTATTACTGGACTTAAATTCTTTTTAGTTTCAGTAAATTGAAACGGCCCTAAACCAATATAATCAACTTTTTTAGTTAACAACTCTTTACAATCTTCTAAAGTATTTGCTGTTCCTCCAATACTATAAAATTTCCCTAAATAATCACGAACTTTTAATGGACAAGCATCTTTTTTTCCAAGATGTACTCCATCTGCATTCACTTCTTTTGCTACCTTATAATAATCGTTTATAATTAATCTAGTTTGATAATGTGCAGTAATTTCTCTTGCCTTTTTAGCAGTTTCTAAAATTGTTTTAGGGTCAACGTTTTTTAACCGTAACTGCACCCATTCTACTCCTGATGAACATGCTCTTTGAATATTTTCTAAATGCTCTTCAGCTGTTTCCCCCTGAGTTATATAGTGTAATTTACTTATCATTCTTGTTTTTTTTGAATATTTCTATGTCTTCAATAAATTTATCAAATTTTACATCAAACTTTCTTTTTGTTAAACTAATTGAACCAATTACATTTAAATTATCATTCCAATTCATTGGAAATTTAGATGTAGCTTTTATTTCATAAATTCCTTCACTTTTATTTCTATTTCTAGAAAACTGTGGGTCAACTATAAAACATATATACAGTGAAATTCTATGATTAAATTTAAATTGAATTTTCCAATTTTCATCATCCCACCATTCTATATTTGAATTAATTTCGATTATTTCCCAATTTCGATTAATCAATTCTTTCTCTATTTGATATTTATATCCCGTTTTTTTTATCTTACTTTATTTATTTCTTATACTTGTGTTTACCTAACAAAGATTCATTTGAGTTTAAAAACTCTTCTGTATATCTTTTTACATTTTTACAAACATCTTCTAAAGGAATTTCTTTCATTAAATTTGACGCTAATGCTGATGATAATACACAACCACTTCCATGTTTTTGATAAACAGTATTGGCTATAGGTGGAATGTTCATTTTTACTATTTTACTATAATAAACTTCATCCCAACCTTTTTTATCTTCTCTATGACCTCCTTTCAAATAAATATTTGTTCTTTCTGAAATAAACTCAATTGTTTCTTCAACAGTTTTATCAGGAAATAGTTCTTTTATTTCATTATAATTTGGTGTTAAGAAGTCGCAATGATTTAAAACTTTCTCAAATACTTTCAGGTCTTGTTTCGAATGAAAATCAAAGCCTGCACTTGCTTTTAAAATAGGATCTAATACTACCTTTATTGATGGATTTATTTTTTTTAATACTTGAAGTACTTCTAATAAAATTTTCCATGACTGAATAATTCCTATTTTAACTACTGATATTGAAAATCGTTCAAAAAGTGTTGTTATTTGATTAACAATTGTTTCTTTTTCAATCCAAATACAATCTTTAAAGGCAATATCATTTTGAACGGTAACTGCAGTACAAACAGATAGGCCATACAACCCGTGGGCTTCAAATGTTTTAATATCTGATGTGATTCCTGCTCCGCTTGATGGATCAATACCAGCTATGGTTAATATGTAAGTTTTAGTATTCAATTTTTATATTGACTTTTCGTATTCTTCCTTAATATTTTTAAAACTCTCAATAGGGTTTTCAGTATTCCAAACACCGCCTAAAACTCCAATACCTTGAAACCCCAGTTGAATGGTTTCTTTTATGGTATTATCATTTATACCTCCCATACCTATAATCATTTTATCAATATGATTTACATCAAAACCTTTACCTTCATATCCTTTTTTAGATATTGACGAAAATACTGGACTCAATAAATGGTAATCAAATTCTATATCACAGCTATCTAATTCTTCAGGCTCGTGAAAAGAACTACTCATTGTTTTACCTATCATATTTAAGCCAATAAAATACTGACTCCCATTCTCTAAGACATCTCTCCTTTTTTGCTCTTGAAAATGAATACCTTTTAAATTGAATTCATTAATTAATTCATGAAAATAATGAACTACTATTCTATCATGGTATTTTTTATCTATTTGATTTAAATACAAAACATGGTCTTCATAATTCTTATATGGCTTCCTAAAATGATAAAACTCTAAACCCTTTTCAAATAATTGATGTAAGATTTTAATTTCATTTTCTATATCTTTCTCTGGAGCTATTAAAACAATCATTAAATTTAAATTAAGAATTATGAGTTACAAATATCTAACTATATATTAATTTGCAACTCATAATTAACAATAGATTATAGATATACTTCTGAACCTTTATCTTTAAACTCTTTAGATTTTTCTTCCATTCCTTTTGCAAATACTTCATCACCTTCAACTTTATTAACTGCTGCAAAATCACGAACCTCTTGTGATATTTTCATAGAACAAAATTTTGGTCCGCACATAGAACAGAAATGAGCAATTTTTGCACCTTCAGCTGGTAAAGTTTCATCATGGTATTCACGAGCTAATTCAGGATCTAACCCTAAATTAAACTGATCTTCCCAACGGAACTCAAATCGAGCTTTACTTAAAGCATCATCTCTATGTTGTGCCCCTGGATGACCTTTAGCTAAATCAGCAGCATGTGCAGCTAACTTGTAGGTAACTACTCCTGTTCGTACATCTTCTTTATTAGGTAATCCTAAATGTTCTTTTGGTGTTACATAACACAACATAGCACATCCAAACCAACCAATCATGGCAGCTCCAATACCAGACGTAATATGATCATAACCAGGAGCAATATCAGTTGTTAACGGCCCTAGTGTATAAAAAGGTGCTTCATCACAAGCTTCTAATTGCTTGTCCATATTCGCTTTTATCATGTGCATTGGTACATGACCAGGTCCTTCAATAAAGCATTGAACTTCGTGTTTCCTTGCTATTTTAGTTAATTCTCCTAAAGTTTCTAGTTCAGCAAATTGTGCCTCATCGTTAGCGTCAGCAATAGAACCTGGACGTAAACCGTCTCCTAACGAAAAAGCAACATCATACGCTTTCATTATTTCACAAATCTCTTCAAAATGTGTATATAAAAAACTCTCCTTATGATGTGCTAAACACCATTTAGCCATGATTGAACCACCACGAGATACTATTCCTGTAATACGCTTAGCTGTCATAGGCACATAACGTAAACGAACTCCTGCATGTATTGTAAAATAATCTACTCCTTGTTCAGCTTGCTCTATTAAAGTATCTCTAAAAATTTCCCATGTTAAATCTTCAGCTATTCCATTTACCTTTTCCAAAGCTTGGTAAATTGGTACAGTACCAACTGGAACAGGTGAATTACGAATAATCCATTCACGCGTTTCATGAATGTTTTTTCCTGTAGATAAATCCATTATATTATCTGCTCCCCAACGACAAGCCCAAACAGCTTTTTCTACTTCTTCTTCAATTGAAGATGTTGTTGCTGAATTACCAATATTTGCATTAATTTTCACTAAGAAGTTACGTCCTAAAATCATAGGTTCAGCTTCAGGATGATTTATATTTGAAGGTATTACTGCACGACCTCTTGCTACTTCTTCTCTAACAAACTCTGGGGTTATTTTTGCTGGAATACTTGCTCCAAAATCTTGTCCTGGATGTTGCTTTGACAAACGTGTTACTTCATCAATTCGTTGATTCTCACGAATTGCAATATATTCCATCTCTGGAGTTATAATTCCTTTTTTAGCATAATGTAACTGAGTTACATTTTGTCCTTTTTTAGCTCGCTTTGGCTTATGTTTTAAGCTAAAACGTAAATGATCTAAACTTTTATCATTTAAACGCTCATTACAATATTCTGATGAAAAAGTAGCTAATTCATCTACATCTTCTCTTTCTAAAATCCATGATTCTCTAATACGTTCAATACCGTTATGAATATTAATTTCTTTAGTAGGGTCGGTATAAGGTCCTGAGGTGTCATAAATCGTTACTGGTTCATTAGGAGTTCTTTTTTTTGTCATAGAATCAACAGTATCACTCAATTCTATTTCTCTCATAGCAACTTTAATATCAGGATGTATTTCTCCTTGAACATAAATTTTGTTTGAATTTGGAAATGGATGTCTAGTTATTCCATTACTTGGTGCAGTATCTTTTTTCTTCATAATTGTGTAAGGTAAATTATAGAATATTGTTAGTTTGTTTTGAAAATTTCATCCTCCTTGAGTAGATTTTATAATTAAAACTTTATCGTTATTTTTAAGTTCTTTTGTTTCCCAACTCTCTTTTTTAATCACACTATCATTAATGGCAATAGCAATACCGTTAGTTACAATTTGAAGTTTGAAAACTAATTGTTCTATGGTTAGTGAGCTCGAAAATTGTTGATTAATGTCGTTTACTTTTATGTTTATCATATTAACATGTTTAAGTAAACTATAGAAGAAGTTTTTAGTATTGCTTATTAAGCTAAATACTAAACTAAAAATAATAACTTTTTCCTACGTTGGTGTTAACCATATCAGGTTCCAAGGATATTTCTCAAACTAGTTTCCTAGCTACTCCTAAAGTTTACAATGACAAATATAATAGTTTATTTAAACTAGCAATACTCTTTTCAAAATTTATTAAAAACAAAAAAACTAGCCTTATAGGCTAGTTTCATTATACTTAAATATAACTGTATTATATTTTTTTAATAGTTTCTGTTACCTTTTCAAGAACATCAAAAGCAGTTTCTGCCATTTTATTTCCTTTGAAATCTAATAACGGATTTACTTCAACAAATTCTAAGCAAGCTACTTTCTTACTTTCTAATAATTGATTTATAATATCTATTATCTCATATTGATCAAATCCCTTTGGTACTGGAGTTCCCGTACCATACGAAACCATATCACAATCCATAGCATCAACATCAAAAGAAACGTAGATTACATCACAATTACTTAACTTTTCAAGTGCTTCACTTACACAAACTTCTAATCCACGGTATCTAACTTCAGCTACTTTGTAGTTTTTAATTCCATGTTTTTCCATTTGTTTATCCTCTGGTTCTTCAGTATCTCTTACTCCAAAGAAAATAACATCTTCTGCTTGTACTTTTTGTCCTGGAACACCTATGTTTTTCATTCTATCCCATAACTCAGCAGTTTCTCTATCAATATCATTTACTTGACAATCTAAATTATCATCACTTATTGCTGCTGCTAAAGGCATACCATGAATATTACCTGAAGGCGATGTATATGGCGAATGTAAATCTCCATGAGCATCAATCCACACTACTCCTACTCTTTTTGTTGAGTTAGCAGCTTTAACACCACTAATAGTTCCTAATGCAGACGAGTGATCTCCAGAAATAACAATTGGAAATTTATCTTCCTGTAAGTTTACTTTTACATGATTAGATAACCTTTTACACTGATTAAATACATTTTCTATTCTCTTAGCAAATGAATTATTCTCTTTACTATAAACAGATTCATTTTTAGTAATTACGTCTTCAAATTCAAATTGCTCAAAATAATTACTTCCTTTGTTTATTGCTGCAATTTCAATAGCATCAATTCCCATGTCAGATCCTCTAGTACCAGCGCCAATATCAGATCTGTTTTTTATAATTTTTATTTCTTTCATAATATGAATTCAATAAAAAATGTCATCTAAATATTAAATGACATTTTTAGTATATTTTATCTTTTACTAATCTTTACAAAATCTCTGTGGTTTTCACCTGTATAAACTTGACGAGGACGTCCAATTGGTTCTTTTCCTAAACGCATTTCTCTCCATTGTGCAATCCAACCAGGTAAACGACCTAATGCAAACATTACTGTAAACATTTCAACTGGTATGCCCATAGCTCTATATATAATTCCTGAATAGAAATCAACATTTGGGTATAATTTTCTTTTAACGAAATATTCATCGTTAAGAGCTTCTTGTTCTAATGCTTTAGCAATATCTAAAATTGGGTCATCAATACCTAAATCTGCTAAAACTTCATCAGCTGCTACTTTAATAA
Source organism: Tenacibaculum sp. MAR_2010_89 (assembly GCF_900105985.1). Lineage (NCBI taxonomy): Bacteria > Pseudomonadati > Bacteroidota > Flavobacteriia > Flavobacteriales > Flavobacteriaceae > Tenacibaculum > Tenacibaculum sp. MAR_2010_89. The sequence continues at coordinate 218,833 of NZ_FNUB01000004.1, forward strand.
TTTTAGCTCTAGGGTCAAAGTTTTTATATACTCTATGTCCGAATCCCATTAAACGGAAAGGATCATTCTTGTCTTTAGCTTTTGCCATGTACTTCTTAGTATCTCCACCATCTTGTCTAATAGCTTCCAACATTTCCAATACAGCTTGATTTGCACCTCCATGTAATGGCCCCCATAAAGCTGAGATTCCAGCTGATAATGAAGCAAACAATCCTGCATGTGATGAACCAACAATTCTTACAGTTGATGTAGAACAGTTTTGTTCGTGATCTGCATGTAATATTAATAATTTATCTAATGCATCTTTAATTATTGGGTTTATTGCATACTCTTCATTAGGTTGCTCAAACATCATTTTCATAATGTTTTCTACATACCCTAAATTCTTAGAACCATAATTTAAAGGTAATCCTTGTTTTTTACGCATTGTCCAAGCTACTAAAACAGGAAATTTTCCTAAAATTTTAACTATAGCATTGTACATATCTTCTTCTGAATCAACATTTACAGAAGTTGGATTAAATGATACTAACGCACTAGTTAATGATGACAACACTCCCATAGGGTGAGCATTTTTAGGAAAAGCATCAATAATTTTCTTTATATCTTCATCAACGATAGCTTTAGATCTTACATCATCATGGAATTTCTGTAATTGTTCTTTTGTTGGTAATTCACCAAAAATCAACAAATATGCTACTTCTAAGAAATCTGCTTTTTCAGCAAGTTCTTCAATTGAGTAACCTCTATATCTTAAAATCCCTTCTTCTCCATTTAAAAATGTAATAGCACTTTGACAAGAACCTGTATTCTTATATCCAGGATCAATTGTTATAAGTCCACCAGTAGCGCCTCTCAACGTTTTAATATCAATTGCAGTTTCATTTTCCGTTCCTGTTATCAAAGGAAATTCATACGTATTTTCGCCAACTTGTAACTTTGCTATATCTGCCATTTTTTATCTAAAAATTTTTATAATTGAAGTGAGTTGCGAAGATACCATTTTTTATAAATTTAAAAAATTGATAGTCATAGATTTTTAACATAAAAAAATAAAATTTCTTTATCTAAAAATTTTATAAAAAACAAAGCTTGTAAGACAACCTTACAAGCTTTATTTTTCTTTTAAATAAGAATTATCTTATTATATTTTAAATGCTTTTTCCTGTGGAAAAAAAGCTACATCAGCTAATTCTTCTTCTATACGTAATAACTGATTATATTTTGCCATACGATCAGATCTAGATGCTGATCCCGTTTTTATTTGTCCTGTATTTAATGCTACGGCTAAATCTGCAATAGTATTATCTTCAGTTTCTCCTGATCTATGACTCATTACTGATGTATAACCTGCATTATGAGCCATATTAACAGCAGCAATGGTTTCTGTTAAAGTACCAATTTGATTTACTTTAATTAAAATAGAGTTAGCAATTCCGTTTTCTATTCCTCTAGATAATCGATCTACATTAGTTACAAATAAATCATCTCCTACTAATTGAACCTTGTCTCCTATTTTTTCAGTTAAATATTTCCAACCGTCCCAGTCATTTTCATCCATTCCATCCTCAATAGAAATTATAGGATATTTAGATGCTAATTCTGCTAAATAATCAGCTTGTTCTTGACTAGTTCTTACTTTACCTTTACTACCTTCAAACTTGGTATAATCATATTTTCCATCAACAAAAAATTCAGCTGCAGCACAATCTAAAGCAATCATTACTTCTTCACCAAACTTATACCCAGCATTTTTAGTTGCTAATTCAATAGTTTCAATTGCGTCTTCGGTTCCTTCTAAAGTTGGTGCAAAACCACCTTCATCACCTACAGCAGTAGATAAATTTCTATCATGTAAAACTTTCTTTAAGTGATGGAAAATTTCTGAACCTATTTGCATTGCTTCGGTAAAGTTTTCAGCTTTTACTGGCATTACCATAAACTCTTGAAATGCAATCGGAGCATCAGAATGTGATCCTCCATTAATTATATTCATCATTGGCACAGGTAATGTATTTGCTGAAACACCGCCTATGTAACGATATAATGACAACCCTAATTCATTTGCCGCTGCTTTTGCTGCTGCTAATGAAACACCTAGTATTGCGTTAGCTCCTAGTTTAGATTTATTTGGAGTACCATCTAAGTCAATCATTATTTTGTCAATCATGTTTTGTTCAAAAACTGATACTCCTAATAATTCTTGAGCTATTAATGTATTAACATTTTCAACTGCTTTTAAAACACCTTTACCCATATATGCGGCACCTCCGTCACGTAACTCTACTGCTTCATGTTCTCCTGTAGAAGCTCCTGATGGTACAGCCGCTCTACCTGTAAAACCATTTTCAGTAGTTACATCTACTTCTACTGTAGGATTACCTCTAGAATCAAAAATTTGACGTGCATGGATATTGATTATAATACTCATAGTTGTTTTTGTTTATTAGTATATTTAAGGTAGTAAATTTACAAAATACTGCCTTTTTATTATCTTATATTATTGTGATTTTACGAAAACGTTATCAAATATAAATTCCCGCAGAAAAGCGGGAATTTATATTAAGCTTTCGCCTTTTTTATATTTTCTATAAATTGATCGAATAAATATTCTGCATCATGTGGTCCAGGGCTAGCTTCAGGATGATATTGTACAGAAAAAACATTTTTATTTTTCATTCTAATACCAGCTACAGTATTATCATTTAGATGAACATGAGTAATTTCTACATCATTATGTGCTTCAGTTTCTTCTCTATTAATTGCAAATCCATGATTTTGAGATGTAATTTCACCTTTTCCTGTAAGTAAATTTTTCACTGGGTGATTAATTCCTCTATGACCATTATGCATTTTATAAGTAGAAATACCATTAGCCAATGCTATTACTTGATGTCCTAAACAAATACCAAATAAAGGTAAATCATTTGCTATAATATCTTTTGCTGTATTTTGAGCATCTATTAAAGGTTCAGGATCACCAGGTCCATTTGATATAAAATAGCCATCAGGATTAAATTCACTCATTTCCTTAAAAGTAGCATTATAAGGATACACCTTTACATACGCATCTCTCTTAACAAAATTTCTAAGTATATTCTTTTTTATTCCTATATCTAATGCTGAAATTTTAATTGGTGCATTTTCATCTCCTATAAAATAAGGTTCTTTTGTAGATACTTTAGAAGCAAGTTCTAAACCTTCCATATTAGGGATTTCAGATAACTGTTTCTTTAAATTTTCAATATTATCAACTTCTGTTGAAATAATAGCATTCATAGCACCATTATCTCTAATATAAGATACTAATGCTCTTGTATCTACATCAGAAATTGCTACAAGATTATGTTTTTCAAACCAATCTTTTAAATTTCCATCAGAATCAACTCTTGAATGTGTAAAACTAAAGTTTCGACAAATTAATCCTGAAATTTTAATTCCTTCAGACTCTATTTCTTCATTATTAACACCATAATTACCTATGTGAGCATTTGTAGTAACCATTAATTGTCCAAAATAAGAAGGATCAGTAAATACTTCTTGGTACCCAGTCATACCGGTATTAAAACAGATTTCTCCTGTAGACGTACCTTCTATCCCTACTGATTTACCATAGAAAATTGTACCATCAGCTAATAATACTAAAGCTTTTTTACGTGATTGATATTTCATTTAGTTTAGTGTATTGTATTGTGTAATTGAGTTGCAAAAATATATAAAAAAAGGGATAAACATTAAATGTTCATCCCTTTTATATGATTGATAAAAATTTTCATTTTTATTCTTCCTCTTGTGAAGTTTTAGTTTCAACAGGAGCAACAGCTTCAGCTTTTTTAGCACCTCCACGACGGCTACGACGTGTAGATTTTTTAGCTTGGTTTCCTTTAGGGTTGTATAATTCATTATAATCAACTAATTCAATCATTGCCATTGGAGCATTATCCCCTTGACGATTTCCTAATTTGATAATACGAACATACCCTCCTGGTCTATCAGCAACTTTTACAGAAATTTCTTTAAATAATTCTGTAACAGCATTTTTATCACGTAAATATCTAAATACTGTACGTCTGTTGTGAGTTGTATCAGCCTTAGATTTTGTAATTAAAGGCTCAATAAACTTACGTAAAGCTTTCGCTTTAGCAACAGTAGTATTAATACGCTTATGCTCTACTAAAGAACAAGCCATGTTTGATAACATTGCTTTTCTATGCGCTGTTTTTCTTCCTAAGTGGTTAAATTTCTTTCCGTGTCTCATGACATTTGGGTTTTGCTTTCATCTTGCTTCAACTCTTTATGAGGAGCAAAATATGAAAGATTAATCTCTATCTAATTTATATTTACCTAAATCCATTCCAAAATTTAGTCCTTTATTAATCACTAACTCTTCTAATTCAGTTAATGATTTTTTACCAAAGTTTCTAAACTTCATTAAGTCACTTTTATTGAAAGATACTAAGTCTCCTAAAGTATCTACCTCTGCAGCTTTCAAACAATTTAAAGCACGAACTGATAAATCCATATCTACTAGTTTCGTTTTCAATAATTGACGCATATGTAATGATTCCTCATCATATGTTTCAGTTTGAGCTATTTCATCAGCCTCTAAAGTTATTCTTTCATCCGAAAATAACATGAAGTGGTGAATTAAAATTTTAGCTGCTTCAGTTAATGCATCTTTAGGATTAATAGATCCATCTGTGTCAATATCAAAAACTAATTTTTCGTAATCTGTTTTTTGTTCAACACGAAAGTTTTCTACTGCATACTTTACATTCTTAATTGGAGTGTAAATAGAATCAGTAAAAATTGTTCCTAAAGGTGCTCCAGCTCTTTTGTTTTCTTCTGCTGGCACAAATCCTCTACCTTTTTCTATGCTTATTTCAGCACTAAAACTAACAGACTTATCCATGTTACATAAAACTAATTCTGGATTTAATACTTGAAATCCTGAAATAAATTTTTGTAAATCACCTGCTGTTAATTGCTCTTGTCCTGATACAGCTATAGAAACTGTTTCTCTGTCAGATTCTTCAATTTGCTTTTTAAAACGTACTTGTTTTAAATTTAAAATGATTTCTGTAACATCTTCTACAACTCCTTCTATCGTTGAGAATTCGTGATCAACGCCATCTACTCGTAATGATGTTATTGCAAAACCTTCTAAAGAAGATAATAATACTCTTCTCAAAGCATTTCCAATAGTTAATCCAAAACCTGGTTCAAGAGGTCTGAATTCGAATCTTCCAGAAAAATCTGTAGATTCAATCATTATTACTTTATCAGGCTTTTGAAAATTTAAAATTGCCATATTTTCTTCATTTTAATTGTAATTCAGTTGCGCGGTTCATAAGTTTGAAGAAATACTGACAAACCCTTTGGCTGAACTTCAATATGATTAATTTATTACTTAGAATATAATTCTACGATTAACTGCTCTTTGATGTTCTCAGGAATTTGTAATCTTTCAGGTGCTTTAATAAAAATACCTGATTTTTGATCAGAATTCCAAGATAACCATTCGTAAACACTACTATTAGAAGCTAATGCATTTTCAATAGCTTCTAAAGATTTAGATTTTTCTCTAACAGCTACAACATCTCCTTCTCTTAATCTGTAAGATGGTATGTTTACTATCTCTCCATTCACAGTAATGTGACGGTGAGATACTAATTGACGTGCTCCTCTTCTTGAGTTAGCAACTCCTAAACGGAAAACAACGTTATCTAAACGAGACTCACATAATTGTAATAAAACCTCACCAGTAATACCTTTAGAAGCTGAAGCGCTTTTAAATAAGTTACTAAATTGACGCTCTAAAATACCGTAAGTATATTTAGCTTTTTGCTTTTCCATTAACTGGATAGCATATTCAGATTTTTTACCTCTTCTTTTACCAACTCCATGTTGTCCTGGAGGGTAATTTCTTTTTTCGAAGTTTTTATCATCTCCGAATATTGCTTCACCAAATTTACGAGCAATCTTAGTTTTTGGTCCTGTATATCTTGCCATTTCTAATTAATTTAGTAGGGATTATGAATTAAGGCTTACTCCTTCGATAATCTTTGATCCTACTTGGTTTAAAATTTATAATTTTTATTGATATACTAATAATATCAATTTAGAAAAATATAAACTGAAACTAGTTCAGCTTATACTCTTCTTCTTTTTGGTGGACGACATCCATTATGAGGAATTGGAGTAACATCAATGATTTCAGTTACTTCTATCCCAGCATTATGAATTGATCTAATAGCAGATTCTCTACCATTTCCTGGTCCTTTTACATATACCTTAACTTTACGTAATCCAGCTTCTTTAGCCACACCTACGCAATCTTCTGCTGCTAATTGAGCTGCATATGGAGTATTCTTTTTAGAACCTCTAAAACCCATTTTTCCTGCTGAAGACCAAGAGATAACATCTCCCTTTTTGTTTGTTAAAGATATAATTATGTTGTTAAATGATGCCGTTACGTGAGCTTCTCCCACTGACTCAATTACAACTTTACGTTTCTTTGTTACTTTAGACTTTGCCATGATTGTTTACAATTAGTAAAAATAATCTAACGATTATTTTTTCTTGTTAGCTACAGTTTTTCTCTTACCTTTTCTTGTACGAGAGTTATTCTTAGTTCTTTGACCTCTTAATGGTAATCCAAGTCTGTGACGAATACCTCTTTGACATCCGATATCCATTAAACGCTTAATGTTTAATTGAACTTCAGAACGTAACTCTCCCTCGATAGTGAAAGTTCCAACTTGCTCACGAATTGCTGCAATTTGATCATCAGTCCAATCTTGAACTTTGATACTCTCATCTATTTTTGCTTCTGCTAATATATTTTTAGCTCTGCTTCTTCCTATACCAAAGATGTAAGTTAAAGCGATAACTCCTCTTTTATTCTTTGGAATGTCAATACCTGCGATTCTTGCCATAACTACCCTTGTCTTTGTTTAAATCTAGGATTCTTTTTGTTAATTACATATAATCTGCCCTTTCTGCGTACTATTTTGCAGTCGGCACTTCTTTTCTTTAATGATGCTCTTACTTTCATCAGTTTTGTTTTTTAATATCTGTAAGTAATTCTTGCCTTTGATAAATCATACGGACTCATTTCTAATTTCACCTTATCTCCAGGTAATAATTTGATATAATGCATACGCATTTTTCCTGAAATGTGAGCCGTTACAATATGTCCGTTTTCTAATTCTACACGAAACATTGCATTTGATAATGCTTCTGTTATTGTTCCGTCTTGTTGAATTGCTGGTTGCTTAGCCATATTATTTTAATGATTTTCTGTTACTGTTACCTGTTTTCATTAAACCGTCATATCGACTGTTTAATAAATATGAATTAATTTGCTGAATAGTATCTATAGCAACTCCTACCATAATGATTAAAGATGTTCCTCCATAAAACATTGCCCAATTTTGAGTAACTCCAAATTTAACAATGATTGCAGGTAAAATAGATAATGCTGCTAAAAATAATGATCCTGGGAATGTTATTTTTGATAATACAGAATCTAAATAATTAGCAGTTTCTTCACCTGGTTTATAACCTGGTACGAAACCATTACTTCTTTTAAGGTCTTCAGCCATTTTATTAGTAGGTATTGTAATTGCCGTATAAAAATAACTAAATACGATAATTAAAACAGCAAATATTACATTATACCATAAACCGAAATTATCAGCTAAACTATTTAAAGCTGGATATTTTTGACCTAATGCAACAGGTAAAAACATTATAGCTTGTGCAAATATAATTGGCATTACACCTGCAGCATTTAACTTTAACGGAATGTATTGTCTTGCTCCGTCAACATCTTTAATGTTTGTAACTGCGGTACGGCGAGCATATTGTACTGCTACTTTACGAACTGCGGTAACTAATAATACGGTTAATAAAATTACAACAAACCAAACTATTAACTCTATTAAAATCATCATGATTCCTCCACCGCCAGCATTTTCTGTTTTAGAAACTACTTCTTGTAAGAAAGCAACAGGGAAATTAGCTATAATACCAACTGTAATTAATAACGATATTCCGTTACCAACTCCTTTGTCAGTGATACGCTCTCCTAACCACATAGCAAATATGGTTCCTGCTGTTAATAAAATCATTGATGAAATCCAAAATGTAGCACCACCAACTAAGAAAGCTGATTCTGGTAATCCAAATTGGGTTTTAATAGCTGTAATATACGTTGGTCCTTGAACCAAAGTAATTAAGATAGTTAACCATCGAGTAATTTGTGTAATCTTTTTTCTTCCACTTTCTCCATCTTTCTGTAATTTCTGTAAATAAGGTACAGCAATACCCATTAATTGAACTACAATAGATGCAGAAATATAAGGCATTATACCAAGTGCCATTACTGACGCTCTAGCAAATGCTCCTCCTGTAAATGCGTTTAATAAACCTAAAAGACCTCCTCCAGCTTGATCTTTTAATGCTGCAAGCTGTGTAGGATCTATCCCAGGTAATGGAACAGCCGACATAAACCTGTATACAGCAATTAAACCAATAGTTAAAATTATTTTTTCTTTTAACTCTTCAATTTTGAAAATATCTTTTAAAGTATTTATAAAATTCATCATTTACAGTTTTCTTATAAGGTAACCGCTTCGCCTCCAGCAGCTTCAATAGCAGCTTTAGCTGTAGCAGTAAATTTATGTACAGTAATATTTAATTTAGCTTTTAACTCTCCTCCACCTAATATTTTAACTAAGTCGTTTTTACGAGCTAAACGGTTTTCTACTAAAACATCTAAACTAACAGTGTCAGTAATTTTTCCGCTATCTACTAAATTTTGTAATTTATCTAAATTAACACCAACATATTCTTTACGATTTATGTTAGTAAAACCAAATTTAGGCACACGTCTTTGAAGTGGCATTTGACCACCTTCAAATCCAATTTTACGAGAATATCCTGAACGAGACTTTTGCCCATTGTGACCTCTTGTAGCGGTACCACCTTTACCAGAACCTTCACCACGTGCAATTCTCTTAACTTTTTTAACAGATCCCTCTGCCGGTTTTAAGTTGTGTAAACTCATGATTATTTATGTCTTATTTAATTTCCTCTACGGAAACTAAGTGTTTAATTGTATTTACCATACCAACTATAGAAGGAGTTGCCTCATGCTCTACAGTTTGGTTCATTTTACGTAAACCTAGTGCCTCTAACGTTCTTTTTTGATTTTTAAGGCGACCGATTTGACTTTTTACTTGTGTAACTCTAATTTTACTCATCGTCTTAAATTTTAACCGTTAAAAACTTTCTCTAAAGATATACCTCTTTGTTTAGCTATAGTTGCCGCACTACGTAATTGTAATAAAGCGTCAAAAGTAGCTTTTACAACATTGTGAGGGTTAGATGATCCTTGAGATTTTGATAATACGTCTTTAATACCAACAGATTCTAATACCGAACGAACAGCACCACCGGCGATAACCCCGGTACCATGTGAAGCTGGCTTAATGAATACTTTCGCACCACCAAACTTACCTTTTTGTTCGTGAGGTAAAGTTCCGTCTAAAATAGGAATACGTACTAAATTTTTCTTTGCATCTTCTACTGCTTTTGCAATAGCTGAGGCAACATCTTTAGACTTTCCTAATCCATGACCTACAACTCCGCTACCATCACCAACTACTACGATTGCAGAGAAACCAAATGCTCTACCCCCCTTAGTTACTTTAGTAACACGTTGTACACCTACTAATTTATCTACAAGCTCTAAACCGCTTGGTTTTACTCTTTCTATGTTTTTATATCCTAACATAATATAATTTCTTAAAATTTTAAACCAGCTTCTCTAGCAGCGTCTGCTAATACTTTTACTCTACCGTGGTATAAATACCCATTACGATCAAAAGCAACCATTTGTACGCCAGCTTTGTTAGCTTTTTCAGCTATAGATTTACCTACTGCAGTTGCAGCTTCTGCTTTAGAACTTGATGCTATTTCTTTATCTCTTGATGATACAGATGCTAAAGTAACACCCGCTACATCGTCAACTAATTGAGCATAAATTTCTTTGTTACTTCTAAAAACCGATAATCTTGGTTTTTCAGCAGTTCCTGTAACAATTTTTCTAATTCTATGCTTAATACGTTGTCTTCTTTCAAGCTTTGATAATGCCATAATAATTTCTCTTATTTATTATGCAGATTTACCTGCTTTTCTTCTTAATACTTCTCCTACAAACTTAATTCCTTTTCCTTTATAAGGCTCTGGCTTACGGAAAGAACGAATTTTTGCTGCTACTTGACCAACTAATTGCTTGTCAAATGAAGATAATTTAATGATTGGATTTTTACCTTTTTCAGATACTGTCTCAACCTTAACTTCTGGAGCTAAATTTAAAGTAATACTATGAGAGAAACCTAAAGCCAATTCTAATTTTTGACCTTGATTAGATGCTCTATAACCTACACCAACTAATTCTAGTTCTTTGGTATAACCTTTAGAAACTCCCTCAATCATATTATTGATTAAAGCACGATATAAACCATGTGCTGATCTATCGTCTTTACTTTCTGATGATCTTTCAACTGTTAAAATACCATCTTCGATTTTTGCAGTAATACCAGATTTTAACTCTTGAGTTAATTCACCTAATTTACCTTTAACTGTAACCACGTTCCCGTCTACTTTAACTTCAACACCTTGTGGTAATGCGATTGGATTTTTTCCTATTCTACTCATTTTACAAAATGTATTTTAGTAAACGTAACATAAAACTTCTCCACCAACATTTTCAAGTCTTGCTTTTTTGTTTGTCATTACACCTCTAGATGTAGAAACAATAGCAATACCTAATCCGTTTAATACTCTTGGCATTTCTTTAGCGCCAACGTATTTACGTAAACCTGGTGTTGAAATTCTCTGAATTTTTCTGATTACTGATTCTTTTGTCTCTCTGTCATATTTTAAAGCTATCTTGATAGTTCCTTGAACTTTATCTTCATTGAACTGATAACTTAAAACGTAACCTTGATCGAACAAAATTTTCGTCATTTCCTTCTTCAATTTTGAAGCAGGAATCTCTACTACTCTATGACCAGCTGCGATAGCATTTCTGACACGAGTAAGAAAATCCGCGATTGGATCTGTGTACATAATTAATTAATTTTCGGTTTTGGTTTTCAATAATTATGTCTATTGAACCTGAAACCAGTTAATATTCATTTTTTGCTTTTCAGAAATAAATTACTTACAAGGCTTTGCTATTTTACTAACAGTTACTTACAAGACGGAATTTACCCTATAAAAAACAGAGTGCAAATATACATAAACTTTTTGAAAAAAAAATGTTTTAGTCAATTATCGTTTTGACTTTGAATTTATTGGCTAATATTTGAATACTTTTTTTGGTCATTGAAGTATAAAAAATAATATTAAAAACAAAAAAAAGGTGCATAATTTAAAATTATACACCTTGTTTCTATAGTAAAACACTGTTACCAGCTTGCTTTTTTTACTCCTGGGATTAACCCTTGATTAGCCATTTCACGGAAAGTTACACGTGAAATTCCGAACTGACGCATATACCCTTTTGGACGACCAGTTAATTTACAACGGTTGTGCTTTCTAATTGGTGATGCATTCTTTGGTAATTTTTGTAATGCTTCGTAGTCTCCAGCTTCTTTTAAAGCTTTTCTCTTTTCAGCATACTTTTCAACCATTTTAGCTCTTTTGCGCTCACGCGCTTTCATTGATTCTTTAGCCATCTTTTAATTCTTTTTAAATGGTAAACCTAATTCTCCTAATAATGACTTTGCTTCTTTATCAGTATTTGCAGATGTTACAAAAGTAATATCCATTCCACTGATTTTTTTAACTTGGTCAATATTAATCTCTGGGTAGATGATTTGTTCAGTAATTCCTAAATTGTAATTACCTCTACCATCAAAACCATTTGCTTTAATTCCGTTAAAGTCTCTTACACGTGGTAAAGAGGCTGTTACTAAACGGTCTAAAAATTCATACATTACAACTCCTCTTAACGTAACTTTTGCACCAATTGGCATACCTTTACGTAATTTAAAGTTTGCAACATCCTTTTTAGAAATTGTTGGAACTGCTTTTTGACCAGTTATTCTTGTTAACTCATCAATAGCATATTCAATTAATTTCTTATCTGCTATAGCTGCACCTACTCCTTTACTTACTACAATTTTCTGTAATTTAGGAACTTGCATTACATTGCTATAACCAAATTCATCAGTAAGAGCCTTGATAACTCTGCTCTTGTACTCTTCTTTTAATCTTGGTACGTAACTCATGGTTATATTGCTTTATCTGATTTTTTTGAAAATCTCACTTTTTTATCTCCTTCTACTTTATATCCAACTCTTACAGCTTCGTTGTTTTCAACTAATGCTACATTAGATATATGTAAAGAAGCTTCCTTTTTTACAATTCCTCCTTGTGGATTTGTTGCGCTAGGTTTAGTATGTTTAGAAACCATATTTACTCCCTCTACTACAACTCTATCTTTATCTTTAAGGATTTGTAAAACTTTACCTTCTGATCCTTTGTGATCTCCTGCTATTACTTTAACAGTATCTCCTGATTTGATTTTGAACTTCTTCATCTTAAATACGATATTAAAGCACTTCAGGTGCTAATGATACAATCTTCATAAACTGCTTCTCACGTAATTCACGAGCAACAGGTCCAAATACACGAGTACCTCTCATTTCCTCAGTAGGATTTAAAAGTACACAAGCATTATCGTCAAATCTAATATAAGATCCGTCTTTACGTCTAACTTCTTTCTTAGTACGAACAACAACTGCACGAGATACTTGACCCTTCTTTACAGTTCCGTTTGGAGTTGCAGATTTTACCGTAACAACGATTTTATCTCCAACGCTAGCGTAACGCTTTTTTGTTCCACCTAAAACTCTAATCACTAAAACTTCTTTTGCTCCAGTGTTATCTGCTACTTTTAATCTTGATTCTGTTTGTAACATATTATTTAGCTCTTTCTAGGATTTCTACTAATCTCCAACGTTTAGATTTACTTAATGGACGAGTTTCCATTATCTTAACAGTATCACCTTCGTTGCAATCGTTATTCTCGTCATGTGCAACATACTTCTTCGTTTTTAAAACGAACTTACCGTACATTGGGTGCTTTACTCTTTTTACCTCATTAACAACGATAGATTTCTCCATTTTGCTACTAGATACAACACCTATTCTCTCTTTTCTAAGATTTCTTTTTTCCATCTTTAAAACTGACTAGAATTATTGTAATTCTCTTTTAGTTAATTCTGTAGCAATTCTTGCTACAGTTTTTCTTAAGCTTCTTAACTGCAATGGGTTTTCCAATGGAGTTATGGCATGAGCCATCTTAAGATCCGTATAATTTTTCTTTAACGCTACTAACTGTTCTTGTAAGTCTGCGATAGATAATTCTTTAATTTCTGATTGTTTCATTTTATATAGAATTAAGCGTTAAAATCAAAATCTCTTGCGATAACAAACTTCGTTTTTACTGGAAGTTTCTGAGCTGCTAAACGTAAAGCTTCTTTTGCAACATCCATTGGTACTCCACCAACTTCGAACAAAATTCTACCTGGTTTAACTACTGATACGAAATGATCAGGTGCTCCTTTACCCTTACCCATACGTACCTCTAAAGGCTTTTTAGTTATTGGCTTGTCTGGAAATATTTTAATCCAAAGCTGCCCTTCTCTTTTCATATGACGAGTTGCTGCAATACGTGCTGCTTCAATCTGACGAGATGTAAGTAAATTCTGGTCTAAAGATTTGATCCCAAACATTCCATTAGAAAGTTGAGTACCTCTACCAGAGTTACCGCTCATATTTCCCTTACCCTTCTGGACTTTACGGAATTTTACTCTTTTTGGCTGTAACATGTGTAATTTCTTTTAAAAAAATTATTTTCTTCTGCGAGGTTGACGTTTTCCTCCTCCTTTATTAGAATTCCCTTTTTGCTTAGATAATCCTACTAATGGAGATAGTTCACGTTTACCATAAACCTCACCTTTCATTATCCATACTTTCACACCAATTCTTCCGTATGTAGTATGCGATTCAACAAGTGCATAATCGATATCTGCTCTAAAAGTAGAAAGAGGAATTCTTCCTTCTTTATAATGTTCAGAACGTGCCATTTCAGCTCCATTTAAACGACCTGATAGTTGGATTTTAATCCCTTCAGCATTCATTCTAATTGCAGCAGCAATAGCCATTTTCGTAGCTCTCTTGTAAGAAATTCTATTTTCAATTTGACGTGCAACACTAGCTGCAACTAATTTAGCATCTAATTCAGGACGCTTAATTTCAAAAATATTAATTTGAACTTCTTTCCCAGTAATTTTTTTAAGCTCTTCTTTTAACTTGTCTACCTCTTGACCTCCTTTACCAATAATGATACCTGGACGTGCAGTAGTGATAGTAACGGTTACAAGTTTTAAAGTACGCTCTATTATTACACGAGAAACACTTGCTTTAGATAATCTAGCATAAATATACTTTCTTATCTTGTCATCTTCAGCAATTTTATCTCCGTAGTCATTTCCACCATACCAGTTAGATTCCCATCCTCTGATAATTCCTAAACGATTTCCTATTGGATTTGTTTTTTGTCCCATTTCTACTTTGATTAATTACTTTTATTTTTAGCTCCTAACTCTAAAGTTACGTGATTAGAACGTTTTCTTATTCTATGTGCACGCCCTTGTGGAGCTGGTCTTAATCTTTTTAACATTCCTGCGCTATCTACACAAATAGATTTCACGAATAATCCAGCCTCTTCAATACTTGCATCTTCATTTTTAGCTTGCCAGTTTGCAATTGCAGACATTAACAATTTCTCTAAATTTCTAGATGCTTCTTTAGGACTAAACTTCAAGATTTGTAAAGCTTTTTCAACCTCTACTCCTCTTACCAAATCAGCCACCAAGCGCATTTTCCTTGGTGATGTAGGACAGTTAGTAAGCTTTGCAAAAGCTCTTTGCTTTCTCGCTTCTTTTAACTGTGTTGCCATGTTATGTTTACGACTTCCCATAATTTCCTACTATTTTTTACCTTTATTTTTTGCACCTGCATGCCCTCTAAAAGAACGAGTTGGTGAAAATTCTCCTAATTTATGACCTACCATGTTTTCAGTAACATATACTGGAACAAATTGACGTCCGTTATGAACTGCAATTGTTTGTCCAACAAAGTCAGGTGTAATCATACTTGCTCTTGACCAAGTTTTAATAACTGATTTACTTCCTGCTTCAACATTAGCCATCACTTTTTTCTCTAACTTGTAGTGAACGTAAGGTCCTTTTTTTAATGATCTTGCCATGATTTATTATTTCTTTCTACGTTCTATGATATACTTGTTACTAGCTTTAGTCTTAGATCTAGTTTTGTATCCTTTAGCTGGTATACCATTTCTAGATCTTGGATGACCTCCTGATGAACGTCCTTCTCCACCTCCCATTGGGTGATCAACTGGATTCATTCTTACAGCATTAGTTCTAGGACGCTTACCTAACCATCTACTTCTACCTGCTTTACCAGATACTAATAATTGATGATCTGAATTAGATACAACTCCTATAACAGCTTTACAAGTTAATAAGATTAATCTTGTTTCTCCTGAAGGTAACTTAACAGTAGCGTACTTACCATCTCTTGCCATTAATTGAGCAAAAGAACCAGCAGAACGAGCCATAACAGCTCCTTGACCTGGATGTAATTCAATACATGAAATAGTTGTTCCTAAAGGAATATCACTTAAGTACATAGCATTACCCACATCTGGAGTAGATTCTTTACCTGAAACGATAGTTTGACCTACTTTTAATCCGTTTTGTGCAATTACATAACGCTTTTCTCCATCAGCATAACTAACTAAGGCAATAAATGCAGTACGATTTGGATCGTACTCAATAGTTTTTACTGTTGCAGGGATACCTTCTTTATCTCTTTTGAAATCAATAATACGGTATTTTTGCTTATGACCACCACCGATATTACGTGTAGTCATTCTTCCCTGATTGTTTCGACCTCCAGATCGTTTTTTCGGAGCTAATAAAGATTTCTCCGGCTTATCAGTAGTAATGGTGTCGAACCCATTCACTACTCTAAAACGCTGACCTGGTGTTATTGGTTTTAATTTTCTAACTGACATTCTGTCTTTTCTTAAAGATTGTTATAAAAATCAATAGTTTCTCCTTCTGCTAACTGTACAACTGCTTTTTTATAACCACTTGTTAATCCAGATACTAAACCTTTTTTAGTGTATTTAGTTTTTCTTTCAGCAGGATGGTTCATAGTTCTAACAGCAGATACTGCTACACCATAGGTAGCTTCAATAGCACCTTTGATTTCAACTTTGTTAGCTTTCTTATTTACAACAAATGTATAACGGTTAAATACCTCGCTATCATTTGTAGCTTTTTCCGTAATAATAGGTTTAATTAAAATACTCATTTCTTCCCTATTTACTTAAATTAGATTCAATTCCTTCTAATGAGCTTTCAGCTATAACTACTTTACTTGCGTTTAAAACATTGTAAGTATTAATACCTGTAGCATTTACAACTTTAGACTTTTTTAAGTTTCTTGATGATAAGTAAACATTTTTACTTTCTTCAGTTAAAACAAATAAAGATTTCTTTGAATCTAATTCTAAAGCTTTTAATACATTAATAAATTCTTTAGTTCTTGGAGCTTCAAAATTGAAATCTTCAACAACTACTAAATTATTATCTTTTGCTTGAATACTTAAAGCTGATTTGCGAGCTAAACGCTTTAAGTTTTTATTTAATTTGAAAGAATAGTTTCTTGGTCTTGGTCCGAACATACGTCCTCCACCTCTAAAAACACCAGACTTGATAGATCCTGCTCTTGCAGTACCAGTTCCTTTTTGTTTTTTAATCTTTCTTGTACTACCTGCTATTTCAGCTCTTTCTTTAGACTTATGAGTACCTTGTCTTTGGTTAGCCAAGTACTGTTTAACATCTAAATAAATCGCGTGATCGTTTGGTTCAATTCCGAATACTTCGCTAGAAAGTTCAACTTTTCTACCAGTATCTTTTCCTGTAATATCTAATACTGCTACTTTCATTATTTCTCAATAGTTACGTAAGAGTTCTTGTGTCCTGGAATTGCTCCTTTAACAACGATAAGGTTCTTTTCTGGAACCACTTTCAATACTCTTAAATTTTGAACTTTTACATTATCTCCTCCCATACGTCCTGCCATGCGCATTCCTTTAAATACTCTTGCAGGGTATGAAGCAGCACCAATAGAACCTGGCGCTCTTAAACGGTTGTGCTGACCGTGAGTTGCTTGTCCAACTCCAGCAAATCCATGACGTTTTACAACACCTTGAAAACCTTTACCTTTTGAAACTCCTGATACATCTACAAACTCTCCTTCTGCAAAATACTCAACAGTAACTGAATCTCCTAATTTGTACTCTCCTTCGAATCCTTGAAATTCAATGACTTTTCTTTTAGCAGTTGTGCCAGCTTTTTTAAAGTGACCATCTAAAGCTTTATTTGAGCTTTTTGCTTTTTTGTCATCGAAACCAAGTTGTAACGCGTTATAGCCGTCAACCTCTTCGGTTCTGACTTGGGTAACGACGCAAGGACCTGCTTCGATTACAGTACAAGGAATATTTTTCCCGTTCTCATCGAATAAGCTGGTCATTCCTACTTTTCTTCCTATTAACCCAGACATATTTGTTAATTTTCAGACGATAGATTTATTTTATCCAGCGCGTCTATTAATATAAATTGTTTGAAACAAATGTTTCAGTTTGACATTACTTTCAAGTTTTACGTAAAAAAAAAGAGCGAAAACACTTTTAGCTCTAACTATTTTGTGTTTTACCGTTTTTCCCTTGCGAAACCCTCAGGACATGTCTTTTTTCTATTAAAACAAATAGAAAAAATATCGAAATACTTAAATTTCGGTGTGCAAAAGTAAAAAAAACTTTCGGCTTAACAAAATTAAACCGAAAGTTATTGATTTACTTATACTTTAATCTCAACTTCTACTCCACTTGGTAACTCAAGTTTCATTAAAGCATCAATAGTTTTTGAAGAAGAACTATAAATATCTAACAAACGCTTGTAAGCAGATAATTGAAATTGTTCTCTTGATTTTTTATTTACGTGTGGTGAACGTAATACTGTAAAAATCTTTTTATGAGTTGGTAATGGAATTGGTCCATTTACAACCGCTCCAGTACTTTTCACTGTCTTTACGATTTTCTCAGCAGACTTATCTACTAAATTATAATCGTAAGATTTTAATTTTATTCTAATTTTTTGACTCATCTTAATTAACCTTTTGCGTTTGCAATTACTTCTTCTGAAATATTATTTGGAGTTTCTGCATAATGAGAAAATTCCATAGTTGAAGTTGCTCTACCCGAAGACATTGTTCTTAATGCTGTAACATAACCAAACATTTCTGATAATGGAACTAAAGCTTTAACAACTTTTGAACCTGCACGATCACTCATGTCAGACACTTGACCACGTCTTCTATTTAAATCTCCTACAATATCTCCCATGTTTTCTTCAGGAGTCAATACTTCTAATTTCATTAATGGCTCCATGATTTTAGCTCTTGCAGCTTTTGCAGCAGCTTTATATCCCATTTTTGCAGCCAATTCAAAAGATAACTGATCAGAATCCACAGGGTGGAAAGATCCATCTTTTAAAGTAACTTTCATAGAATCCATTTCGTAACCAGCTAAAGGACCATTCTTCATTGCTTCTTTGAATCCTTTTTCTACTGACGGTACAAATTCCTTAGGAACGTTACCACCTTTAATTATAGATTCAAATTGCAACCCTTGAACACCTTCATCTGCAGGTTCCATAGTAAATACAATATCAGCAAATTTACCACGTCCACCAGATTGTTTTTTATAAACTTCTCTATGATCAGCAACTGCAGTAATAGCTTCTTTGTACTCTACTTGAGGTTGACCTTCGTTAACCTCTACTTTAAACTCACGCTTTAAACGATCAACAATGATATCAAGGTGTAACTCTCCCATTCCTGAGATAATAGTTTGCCCTGACGCTTCATCAGTTCTAACGGTAAAAGTAGGATCTTCTTCTGCTAACTTAGCTAAAGACATACCTAATTTATCAACATCCGCTTTAGTTTTAGGTTCAACAGCAATACCAATTACTGGATCTGGAAAATCCATAGACTCTAACACTATAGGGTGTTTTTCATCTGATAAAGTATCACCAGTTTTAATTGATTTAAATCCTACAGCAGCACCAATATCACCTGCTTCGATAAAATCGATTGCATTTTGCTTATTAGCATGCATTTGATAGATACGAGAAATACGTTCTTTTTTCCCTGAACGGTTATTTAAAACATAAGACCCAGCATCTAAACGACCAGAGTAAGATCTAAAGAAAGCTAAACGTCCTACGAAAGGATCAGTAGCAATTTTAAATGCTAAAGCAGCAAAAGGCTCTTTTACATCTGGCTTACGAGTAAGCTCTTCACCATTATCAGGATTAGTTCCAACAATAGCATCTTTATCTAATGGAGAAGGTAAATAACGACATACAGCATCTAATAAGAACTGAACACCTTTATTTTTAAACGCTGATCCACAAATCATAGGAATGATTGACATATCCATTACAGCAGCACGAAGAGCAGCATGCACTTCTTCTTCAGTAATAGAGTCTTCATCTTCCATATATTTTTCTAAAAGATTTTCATCATAAGCAGCAACTTCTTCAATAAGTTTACCACGTAATTCTGAAGCTTCTTCTTTTAATTCTTCTGGAATATCAACAATATCAAAAGTAGATCCTTGAGTAGCATCATGCCATACAATAGCACGGTTCTTTACTAAATCTACTATACCTTTAAAATCTGCCTCATCTCCAATATTCATTACAATTGGCACAGCATTAGACTTTAACATGTCTTTTACTTGTTGACAAACAGCCATAAAATTAGCACCTTGACGATCCATTTTATTAACGAATCCAATACGTGGAACTTTATAGTTATCTGCTAATCTCCAGTTAGTTTCAGATTGAGGCTCAACACCATCAACCGCACTAAATAAGAAAACTAATCCATCAAGAACTCTTAATGAACGGTTTACCTCTACTGTAAAATCAACGTGACCAGGAGTATCAATTATATTAAAGTGATATCCTTTAGTATCTTTTGTAGGCTCTCCATTTTCAACTGGGAACTTCCACTCACAAGTGGTAGCAGCAGAAGTAATTGTAATACCTCTTTCTTGCTCTTGCTCCATCCAGTCCATAGTTGCAGCACCATCATGTACCTCACCTATCTTATGACTAACACCTGTATAATATAATACACGCTCAGTCGTAGTAGTCTTACCTGCATCAATATGCGCAGCAATACCAATATTTCTAGTATATTTTAAATCTCTAGCCATTTCTATTAAAATCTGAAGTGTGAGAACGCTTTGTTTGCCTCAGCCATTTTGTGAGTATCAGTACGTTTTTTAACTGCAGCACCTTCTTCTTTAGCAGCTGCTAAAATCTCAGAAGCTAAACGTTGTGCCATAGTTTTTTCATTACGCTTACGCGCATAAGAAACCATCCATTTAATAGCCATAGATACTTTACGGTCTGGACGAATTTGCATAGGAATCTGGAATGTAGCTCCACCTACACGACGAGAACGAACTTCTACGTGTGGCATCACATTTGACAAACCATCTTTCCAAATTTCTAAAGCTGACTTCTCCTCGTCAGTTTTCTTTTCATTTACGATATCAATTGCATCGTAAAAAACTTTGAATGCTACAGATTTCTTACCATCCCACATTAAGTTATTCACAAAACGTGTTACTAACTGGTCGTTAAACCTTGGATCTGGTAATAAAACTCTTTTTTTAGCTCTTCTTTTCCTCATGTCTTTACATTAAAAAAGTTACTATCTTAAATTTACTTTTTTGGGCGTTTTGCTCCGTATTTTGATCTTCGTTGAGTTCTTCCCTCAACTCCAGCTGTATCTAATGCTCCACGAACAATGTGATACTTAACACCTGGCAAATCTTTTACCCTTCCACCTCTAACTAATACTATCGAGTGCTCTTGTAGGTTATGTCCTTCTCCTGGGATATACGCATTGATTTCATTACCATTTGTTAATCTAACACGCGCTACTTTACGCATTGCTGAGTTAGGTTTTTTTGGTGTGGTAGTGTAAACACGCGTACAAACTCCACGTCTTTGAGGACATGCCGATAAAGCAGCCGATTTACTCTTCTTAGTTATTTTGGTTCTTCCTTTACGAACTAATTGTTGAATAGTTGGCATACTAATTAATTACTATTTTTCGTTTGTACTAAAATTTCTCTTAATTTCTAAGAGTGCGCAAATGTACGATTAATTTCTAATTATTCAAATATCAGCCAGTTATTTTTAAACAACAACCCAGTATTTCCTTAAATACTTAATATTAAATGTACTTTAGCTAAAAAAACTTTACATTGAAAAGACACACAAGAACATATATTCTATTCACTTTTCTGTTTATTTTCTTTGAAACAACATCTGCTCAAGAATTTAATTTAAATGTATTTTCAAAAGATTCTATTGAAGATAAAGTGTTAAAAAAAATTAAGTTTAAACAAAAGCACTTATCAAAAAAAAATCTACTCCAAGAAATCAGTAAAATTTCTAACAACTTAAAATCAATTGGATATTTCAATCACAACTATCATTTAAATATTAAAAATAAAAAATTCAATTACCTATTTAAGCTTAACAATAAAACAAACACAGTTGCTCTTCACTATAAGAATAAAAACATCTTTATAAAAACAAAAGAGCTAAAAGAGTTTTTACTAAATGAAACAAAAGAACTTGACAATCTTGGAAATTCTTTTTCTTCGATAAAACTTGACAGCATACATTTAAAGGGAGATACTTTATTTGCTAATGTAAAAACCACATTTCTAAAAAAACGTTTTATTGACAAAACCGTTATTAAAGGCTACACCAGTTTCCCAAATACATACATAAAAAACTACCTTAACATTAATAACAAAACAACAATAAGCAAAGAGAAATTATCAAAAATAGATGATAAACTTAAATCAATAAACTTCATTAAATCTATAAAAAAACCAGAATTATTATTCAGTAAGGACTCAACCATTCTATTTTTATACCTAAAAAAAGAAAGTAAGAGTAATTTTGATGGTATCATAAACTTTACATCTGAAGGAGAAAAAAAAGGTTTTAAACTAAATGGACACATTAACCTACTACTAAACAATACATTAAACTCAGGAGAGACTTTTAAGATCTCATGGAAATCATTCAACAAACAAAATGAATCTATAGAATTATTTTCTGAGTTACCTTATATATTTAACACTCCACTAACTCCAAGTATATCATTTAAACTACACAAACAAGATTCTACATTTTTAAATTCTAAATTCAACTCAAAAATAGCATATACAATAAACCATAAATCAACCGTGGCAATTACCTACAGTTCAACCAACTCTACTAACACATTGCAATTACAAAATTCACCTGACATTAATGACTATTCAAATTACTTTATAGGCATGTCATACATTTACAATATCAAAAACAATAAAACTTTATTCACTGATAAACATCTCCTATTTAAAGTAACTCCTTTATTCGGAAACAGAAGCTCAAACAAACAAACACATAAACAATTAAAAATTAAATCAGAAATAGAAAAAAGCTTTACACTAAACAATCGCAATTCTCTATATATAAAAAATGAAATTGGTTACTTAGAATCAAAGAAATATTTGATCAACGAATTATTTAGAATTGGAGGAGCTAATAGTGTAAGAGGATTTAATGAGCAAAGTTTTTTTACAAAAAAATACACATTCATAAATACAGAATACCGTTACATTACATCAAAAAACTCACAATTGTACATCTTATTTGACTATGCTTACTTAAAAAATATAAACAACAAAACCAATCACTTAACAAGCTTAGGAATAGGCTATAAACAGCTATTGAAAAACACTTTAATAAACATTGAATATTCTATAGGAAAATCAAATAACAATAGCTTTAATCTCAACAATTCTTTTCTTTCATTAAAATTATCTAATTATTTTTAATAATCTTTAAAAAAAACCTCACAAAGCCCCGATAGCATTAATAAATTTCACAATTCGTTAACTTATTTAATAATTAGTTAACAATTTAGTTGTTTTTTTAAGTTTTATTTAAGACTTTTGACGCAATTAATTCAAACAATTACGCAATGAAAACAAAGTTTAATGGAATTTTAACGCTACTATTAGCGTTGGTTGTGCAAATTTCTTTTGCACAAGAAAAAACAATTTCAGGTACTGTTTCCGATGAATCTGGACCTTTACCTGGGGTGTCTGTACTTAAAAAAGGGTCTACCCAAGGTACTGAAACAGATTTTGACGGTAAATACTCAATCAAAGCTAAAGAAGGGGATATTCTTGTTTATAGTTTTGTTGGTATGAAAACTACTGAAAAAATTGTAGGTGCTTCAAGTACTATTAACGTAACACTAGAAAATGATAACGTGTTAAACGAAGTAGTAGTTACAGCATTAGGTATTAAGAGAGAAGCAAAAAGTTTAGGTTTTGCTCAACAAACTGTAAAAGGTGAACAACTTACTCAAACTAGAGAAGTAGACATTAACAACTCTATCGCTGGTAAAGTTGCCGGTGTACAAATGTTAGGTGCTCCAAGTTCTGGATTTGGAAACGCTTTAATTCGTTTAAGAGGTGAAAGTGATTTACTTTATGTTGTTGATGGTGTAAAAATCGACAATTCTGGAGATATTAATGTTGATGATGTTGAAAGTCTTAACGTTCTTAAAGGTAGTGGTGCTACTGCATTATATGGTCCTATTGGTAAAAATGGGGTTGTTGTAATTACTACTAAAAGAGCTAAAAACGGAAAAACATCTTTCGTTATTGACCAAGCTTTACAAGTTTCAAATGTATACATCTTACCAGAATATCAAAATGAATATGGTGGTGGATATTCTCAAACTTTTTCAACTTTAAATGGTCAAAACATACCTAACTATGCAGCTGATGAATCTTGGGGTCCTAAATTAGACGGAAGAATGGTTAGACATTGGGATAGTTGGATACCTGGTTCTTCTGAATTTGGTAACTTAAGACCTTGGTCTGCTAACCCAGATAACGTAAGAAACTTCTTTAACACTGGTATTACAAATAATACTACTTTATCTTTTTCTAAAGGAGGAGACGGTTATAGTGTTAAAACTATATTAAGAAATGTTGACATTGAAGGTGTTTTACCTAATTCTAAAAGAAATTTAAAGCAAGTAAGTGCTAGTGCTAGTTTTGATGTATCAGACAAACTTGAAGTTTACACAAACATCAACTACCAATACAGAACTACTTTAAATGACCCTACTGGTGGTTATGGAAGTATTGCTTCTAACTTTAACCAATGGTTCCAAAGACAATTGGATATGAACAGATTAAGAGATTCATATTTCCAAGGAGGTAAATTTTACACATGGAATATTAGAAGTACTTCTAATGTTAACCCTTTATATTGGGATTCTCCATATTTTGAAACTGATCAAAATATTAAGAACCAAACTAAAAATGCTGTTTATGGTAACGTAGGTATTAACTATAAAATTACTGATAACATTACATTAAACACTGAAATCAGAAGAACTGTAAACACTTACAAATCTGATGCAAGAGTTGCTTTTGGAGGATTAAACCAAACATCTTTTACTGAAAGAGACCGTACAATTAGTTCAACTGAATTTTTTGCAATGGCAACTTATAACAAAGATCTTACAGATAATTTAGATTTAACTGCTTCTGTTGGTACTGAATTAAGACAATGGCAAGATAGATATATTGACGGTGCTACTAGTGGAGGTTTAACTATTCCTGGTGTATATACAGTAGCTTCTTCTAAAGACAGACCTACTTATACAAATAGAGAGTGGAATAGAAAGAATAGAGGTTTATTTGCAACTGCTTCTCTTGGATATAATGATATGTTATTCTTAGATGGTACAGTAAGATCTGACTGGAACTCAACTGCAAACCCTAATGATAATAGAGTATTAACTTATGGAGGTTCTTTAAGTTTCTTATTTAACAAAGTAATTAACTTAGAAGAGTTAAGCTTTGGTAAATTACGTGTTGGTTATGCTGAAGCTCCAAGTTTCCCTAACATCAATGCTACTAAAAACGTATTCCAAACTGGAAATTCTTTAAATGGTGTTGTACCATTTTTCCCTTCAGCTACCCAAGCTAATGCTGGTATTCAAGGAGGTATAAGACAAGAGTTTGAAATTGGTACTGAATTAAAATTCTTCAGAAACAGATTAGGTTTAGACATTACATATTTTGATAGAAAAGATATTAACTTACCTATTGATATTCCTTTATCAGGAGCTACAGGATTTAATGCATCTACAGTAAACTCTGGAAAATTTTCTTCTAATGGTATAGAGGTTGCTATAAATGGTACTCCTATTAAAAACGAAAACTTTACTTGGGATGTTGGATTAAACTTTGCAACATTAAAAAGACAAGTTGATGAATTATACGTTAACCCTACAACTGGTGAGGCAATTACAACTGACGTAATTGATACTTCATGGAGAGGTTTAACTATAGAAGCTAGAGTAGGTGAAGAATATGGTGCTATTTACGGTAGAAAAATAAGAAGAGATGCTAACGGAAACATGCTATTAAGTAGTACTGGTAGTATTCAATTTGATCAAAACCAATATTTAGGTAACTTATTACCTGATTTTACTGGAGGTTTAACAAACTCATTTAACTATAAAGGAATTAACTTATCTTTTAGTCTTGATTTCCAAAAAGGTGGAAAATACTTCTCAGTTACTCAAATGTTTAACAACTATGCTGGTTTAGGTATCGCTACAGTTGGAGACAATGCTAAGGGTAACCCAGTAAGAGACCCATTAGTAGATGCTAGTGGTGCTGTTGCATCAGGAACTTCAATAAATGCTAATAATGTATCTAATACAACTGGTGGTGTTTTAGTAGAAGGTGTTGACGCTACTTCAGGAAGTGCAGCTTCTTACTTCGTAGATAGCCAAACTTATTGGAAAAGATTATTTGCTTTACATGAAAGATGGATCTATGATGCTTCTTACGTTAAGTTAAGACAATTATCTTTAGGATATACTTTCCCAAAGAAAATATTTGAAAACACTCCAATAGAAACTATTACAGTTAATGCTTACGCTAACAACTTATGGTTAATTTATTCTAGTGTTGATGGTGTTGATCCTTCTGAGATTGAAAATGTAAACAATGCAGGTTTAAGATGGGAAGAAGGTGGACAGTTACCAAGTAGTAGAACATTTGGTATGAATATTAAAGTTAAATTTTAATTAAAAATTTTAAGAAAAAATGAGAAAAAATGTATATAGAGCTTTAGCATTAGCTACCTTTTTGGTAGTTGGCTACAGCTGTGAATCATACGACTTTGGTAATACTGATGACAACTTAAATAATCCTTCTGCGGTTATACCATCATCTTTACTTACTGCAAGTCAAGCAAAATTAGTAGGTGCCTTGAGTTTATCAGGAACTGCTACACCTTCATTATACGTTCAACATTTATCACAGACTCAATATACTGAGGAGTCTAGATATCAAACAATCAACTTTGGTTGGAATATTAATGGTAGTGGTACTGGACAACAAGGAAATGTAGGGATTTATAACAAACCTGTTTTAGCTCTTAAAACAATTATAGATGCTAATACAAATAGTCCTGCTGAAATGGCTGCTTATGGGTCTAACAACAACCAAATAGCTGTAGCAAGAATTTTAAAAGCTTACTACTTCCAATGGATGACTGACAGATGGGGAATGTTACCATATACTGAAGCTTTAGGTGGTGTAAATACTCCTAATCCAAAATATGATACTCAAGAGTTTATTTATAAAGATTTATTTAAAGAAATAGACGAAGCTCTTGCTCAAATTGATGGTGGTGCAGGTCCTTCTGGAGATAGTTTTTTCGGAGGAGACATGGCTAAATGGAAAAAGTTTGCTAATACTTTAAAAATGAACATGGCTATTCGTTTAGCTAAAGTTTATCCTAATGCAGGTGATTACGCAGCTACAATGTTTAATCAAGCTATGGCTGGTGCAATTACATCTTCAAGTGAAAACATAATGTTTGCTTGTATAGCTGATGACCAGTATGACAACCCTTACCAAGATGATTATGTTGATTCTGGTAGAACTGACGAATGTTTAAGTGATGTTTTAGTTAACAGATTACAAGCTTTAAACGATCCTCGTTTACCTAAATTCGGTGCTCCAGCTGCTTCTTCAGGAAACTATGTTGGTTTACGTTACGGATGGGCAGGAGCAGGATCTGTTCCTAATGCTGATGTGTCTTTCATGAACGATGATTTAATCAAAAATGGAACAAAATCTTTACCTATATTCACATTTGCTCAGGTTTCATTTAACAAAGCAGAAGCTGCCAAGTTAAACTGGATTTCTGGAACTGTTCAGTCTTATTATGAAGCTGGAGTTAAAGCTTCTTTAGAACAATGGGGAGTTTCAGCTGCTGATGCAACAACTTATTTAGGTGTTGCTGGTGTTGCTTATAACGCTGCAACTGATATGAATCAAATTGCTGAGCAAAAATGGATTTCTTTATTCTACCAACCTTATGAAGCTTGGGCTGAATGGAGAAGATTAGATTTCCCTGTATTAACAGCTGCTGTTGATGCTTTAAATGGAACTAATCAAATTCCTACAAGACATGCATATCCTTCAACTGAGCCTAGTCAAAACAAAGCTAGTTATGATGCTGCAGTTGCTGCACAAGGTGCTGATGGTTTATTCACTAAATTATGGTGGGATAAATAAAAGTATAAAAATTATATAATTTTTAAGACTACCTTTATTAATTTAAAGGTAGTTTTTTTTTATATTTACCTAAACCCAAACACCTTACTATGAAAAAGTTAATATTCTTTCTTTGTTTATCTTTTATAACATTATTAGTAAACTCTCAAGTTGATGGAATGAATTTTAATCCTCAAAAAATTGGAGGAACATTTCAAAACTTAAATTTAAATTCGGGAAATAATTTTAATGATAATATGAAAGGCTCTATATATTTGTTTAAAGCTTGGAATAATCTATCAACATTAACTTCTTTTTCAAACAAAAAACTGAAAATTGATAACTTAAATTATGATATAG
This sequence comes from Tenacibaculum sp. MAR_2010_89, assembly GCF_900105985.1. NCBI lineage: Bacteria > Pseudomonadati > Bacteroidota > Flavobacteriia > Flavobacteriales > Flavobacteriaceae > Tenacibaculum > Tenacibaculum sp. MAR_2010_89. The sequence continues at coordinate 247,127 of NZ_FNUB01000004.1, forward strand.
AAAATAAGCAATTCGTTGCAAAAATTAGCAATGATAGTATATACATTTTCAATAATCTTAAAAACGTTAAAACTCCATTGTCTTTGTTTGAAAATATTGATGGTACATTTTATGAAATATTAGTTAATGGTAAACTTCAACTATTAAAAGAGTATACTGGTAAGTATAAAAAAGCTGTTATAAATAAAATGACAAATCAAATAGTTAAGAAACCCCAATACATCAAAGTTGAAACTTTATATTCAAGGCAAAACAATACTATAAAAAAAATAAAACTAAAGAAATCAAGTATTCTTAAATTACTTTCTTCTAAAAAAGAAGAAATAAAGAAATACTCTAAAACAAATAAATTGTCTTACAAAAAAGAGAATGACGTAATTAAAATATTACAATATTACAACAAGCTACTAAACAACTTTTAAAAAAATTAACTCAAAAAGAAAAACTATAACCAACAAAATCTGATATGAAAAAAATAATTTTATTTTTTGTAATTATTATTACAAATCAATTGTATTCACAAGGAAAGAGAACTTTTTGGCCAACTAACTCAAGTGAAGCTCCTAAAATGAAAGTTAACTTTAATACTCAAACACTTGGAGGTACTTTTCAACGTAATGATGCTAGAGCCTTTAATAAAAATGATCAATTTAAAGGCGTTAAAGGGTCTTTTTATTTATTTAATACTTGGAAAAACAATTCAACAATTACTTCTAAGACTGGAAAAAAATATCAAATCAATAACATGAATTATGATTTGGATGAAAAAGCTTTTTTATCAAAAATTTCAAGAGACAGCGTTTACATTTATCAAAATGTAGAAAGTATTAATGTAGAAAATAGATTTTTTATAAATATTAATGAGCAATTTTATGAAAAAATAACTGATGGTAAAATTAGCTTATTAAAGAAATATTCAGGGAAATTAAAAAAACCTATCATTAACAAAATGACAAATCAACAAGTAAAACCTGCTGAATATGTTAAAATAGTTAATTACTATAGTTACATTCAAAATAAAAAATTAGAAAAAATTAAATTAAAAAAATCTAATGTTACTAAATTAATTACCGAAAAAAAAGATCAAGTAAAAATTTATATCAAAAAAAACAAATTAACATATAAAGAAGAAGGGGATATTGTTAAAATAATTAATTATTATAATTCATTATTTTAGTTATGCATAGTAACATTATTTTTATAGAAAAAATTCCATGCCCATAGTTCAGCATGAAAAAAACTAGGTGAAGCTAATTTTGTGCCTTTTTTAGGTCCTTCAATAGCTTCACCAAATATATTCCATCTATTTCCTTTATTATCTTTCAATACTAAAGGAAAACTAGTATCCAGTTCTAAATTTTCTCCAGTAGGTTCATAAAATGAAGTGAAAATATTTTTACTTTCATCACCTATTACAATAGTTTGTCTTCCATTAACTATTAACTTATTTAACTTTAACTTACTAAAGCTAGAATAAGGAAAAACTTCAACCGAATTTTCAATTCCACCATTAACAATACCAAAAAACTTAGTTGACTTAGCTTTCTTTACACTATTGTACTTATTCACTTCTCCTCTACTAAGTAAATTATGATAATACACTTGAGCCATAGGAAAATAGTCTTTAATGGTTTTCCAAGTTGTTTCTATTGAAAATAAATCATTTATCTCCATATATTTTTGACTCCCTTTAATACCAGTAAGTAACATTTGCGACCAAAAAACATCTTCCTCTTGTGATGTTAAAACCAAATTATCTTTAAATAAAAAACCTGAGGCAAACATGTTCAAACTTTTACCACCTATAACTTTATTAAAACAAATACCACTTTTTGTTTGTGGACAATAACTAGCTATGTATTCTAAATCATCTATTTTATCATTTACAACTTCAGAATAATTTAAATAAACATAAGGAAAAACCTTAACCCTCCCTTTATAATTAAACATTATTACAAGATCATCATCAGATACATTTTCAATTTCATTTACTTTCTTGAAACTAGGGTTATCTATAAAAGCAAACGGAGCTCCTTCTTTTATATAGGTTTCGTCTACAAGCCATTTATCTTCATTTACATTATCATCTATATTCTTATCAATACCATCTGAGCATGAAAACATAAAGGCGAAAATAAAAAGCAAAAATATATACTTCATAACTTTATAAGGTTTCTTGTATAGTCTAAAAAGATAGTAAATAATTACATAAAATATTTAAAAATGTGAATTTTATAATATTTGCACACTCTAAAATAAAATTGCATTTTTGATTTAAAACAAATTAAAAATTACAATGGAGATTATTTCTAGTTTAAAAACTGAAAAAAAAAGCTTTAAATATTTTGGTAGTGGAGTTGAATTTGCCATTATTTTTTTTAAAAATATATTATTAACACTTTTTACCTTAGGTCTATACTATCCATGGGCTAAAGTTGAAATTTTAAAATATCATTATCAATCTACAGAATTAGATGAGTCTCGTTTTACTTTTCATGGTACTGGTAATGAGGTTTTTAGAGGATTCGTTAAAATATATATAATTTTTATTCTATTATACGGAACTTTAATTTATGGTTTACAATCTGGAAATCAAATTACAACTATTTTAACTGTTGCTATATTTTATTTATTTTTCATTCTTATCATTCCATTCGCTATTCATGGTGCTATACGTTATCGCTCATCTAGAAGTTCTTGGAAGGGTATTCATTTTAAATATTTAGGTAAAAGAATGGAACTCTTTTGGAAGTTTATTACAGGAATGATTCTAACTATCTTAACTTTTGGGATTTATGGAGCTTGGTTTCAAATTGAAATTAGAAAATATATTCTGAGTCATTTACGATTTGGAAACTTATCTTTTGATTTCAAAGGTAAAGGAGAAACTTTGTTTTGGATTAACTTAAAATTTATTCTTTTATTTTATCTTACATTAGGTATATATTCTTTTTGGTATTTAAAAAATCTATGGACTTTTTATGCTGAGAATACAGAAGTAACACAAGATGGAAAAAAAGTAAATTTCAAGTTAAATATTAAACCTGGTGATATTTTTGAATTAATGATAGTTAATTTTTTATTGATTGTGTTAACTTTAGGAATAGCAACACCATGGGTTACTATTAGAACATTTAATTTTATTTTCCGTTTTTTAGAAATTGAAGAAGGTTTAAATACTAATGTTATACAACAAACATCTTATGATGATTATGATGATGCATCTGGAGATGACTTATTAGATTTTTTAGATTTAGATTTACTATAAATGCCTTTTAAAGTAAACTATTTTGATGGGAAGTCATCTCAAACACATGAAGCTTATATTTCACCAAGCTCCTTAGCTTGGAAAATTTCTTTCAAAAAAAAAGAAAACAACCCTATACAAATTTCATGGAATATTCAGAATATCAAAAAGTCAGAGGTTCACACAAAAGGATTAATTTCTTTTACTTATGGCAATACCTTTCCTTTTCAAAAAATAGAAAGCTCAGACAATAATTTTATAGAGTACCTAAATAAAAGTAATCACAAAAATTTAAATAATAGAGTTAATACTTTTTTACATAAACACAAAAAGAGATCTATAATAAGCCTGCTTTTAGCAGTTTTTACGATACTCTTCACTATATATTTTTATGTTATTCCAACTGTAGCTATAAATTTTGTTTCAAAATTAAATAAAACACAAATAATTGAATTTGGTAATTACACTTTTAATGTACTATTGAAAGATTTAGATATTGATAAAGAAAAGTCAAATAAATTACAACTTTTCATTAATGATATGAATGTAAATACTACCTTTCCAATAAAGGCGTATGTAGTAAATAATAAAGAATTGAATGCTTATGCTCTTTCTGGTGGAAAAATAGTGATTTACTCTTCACTACTTAATAAAATAGAGAATGAACACCAGTTAACTGCTTTAATAGGTCATGAGATTTCTCATATAGAAAACAGACATGTACTAAAAAATTTAAGCAGAAATTTGTCCGGAAAAGTATTTCTCTCTATTATATTTAATGATTTTAATAGTATTTCCGCTGTTTTAACAAAGAATGCGCATTTATTTTCTCAATTGTCATATTCTCGTAACTTAGAAAATGAAGCTGATATATATAGTATGGAAATTATGCAAAAAAATAATTTAAACTTATCTGGAATGCCAGAGTTATTTCAAATTCTAAAAAAAGAAAATGAGATTGAAATACCAAAATACTTAAACAATCATCCCGCTCTTAGAGACAGGATACTATACACAAAAAAAATAGCAGAAAAACAATCTTCCTTTAAGAGAAATCTAATTCTAAAAGATAGATGGAATAATTTAAAACAACTAATTTCAAAAACAAATACTAATACTATAAATGAGTAAGAACATAATTATTACTGGAACAAGTAGAGGAATAGGTTATGAACTGGCTAAACAATTTGCTAATCAAGGTCATAATGTTTTGGCTTTATCAAGAAATACAAAATCACTTGATTCTTTAAATCATAAAAACATTACAACTATTTCTGTTGACTTGTCTTCTAATGAAGATTTGGTAAAAGCTGAAGCCTTTATAAAAAACAACTGGACTAGAGTTGATATTTTAATTAATAATGCTGGAAAACTAATAAATAAACCTTTTTCAGAGTTATCTACTGAAGATTTTAAGGAAGTTTACAAGGTAAATGTTTTTGCTGTTGCCGAACTAACAAAAAAAGCAATACCTTTTATGAAAAAAGGGAGTCACGTAATTACCGTAAGTAGTATGGGAGGAATACAAGGAAGTATGAAATTTCCTGGTCTTGCAGCATACAGTTCTGCAAAAGGAGCTGTTATTACTTTATCTGAATTATTAGCAGAAGAGTATAAAAACCAACAAATAGCTTTTAATGTTTTAGCGCTAGGAGCAGTACAAACTGAAATGCTTGAAGAAGCATTCCCTGGGTATGAAGCTCCTCTTTCAGCTAAAGAAATGGCTGATTATATTTTTGAATTCTCATTAACTGGAAATAAGTACTACAATGGAAAAGTATTACAAGTTTCTAGTTCTACTCCATAGAAAAACTTTAATATATTGAAGATAATAAAGCAATTGTATAGAATAAATTGAAAGAAACTTTAATTAAATACATACCTAAAAAAGCTATCCCTTTGGTTGAATATTTGATAAACAAACATCAAGTAAACCTAAAAATAGTTAGTCAACGACAAACAAAGCATGGCGACTTTCGTCGTATGCCTGATGGAAGAATGCTAATAACAGTAAATAACAACTTGAATCATTATCAGTTTTTATTAACGTTAATTCATGAGATTGCCCATCATGTTACACACCAAAAATTTGGAAGGGTACAACCTCATGGTAAAGAATGGAAAACTGTTTTTCAACATTTAATGCTTCCCTTCTTAGAACCTGAGATTTACCCTACTCAAATACTTCCTTATTTAGCTAATTATTTAAAAAACCCGAAAGCTAGTACAGATACAGATGTAAATTTATCATTAGCTTTGCGTAATGGTAAAGCAGAACCAGGAAAGATTTTTATCTTTGAAGTTCCTAATGGAAATGTTTTTCAATTTAAAAACAGGCTATATAAAAGAGGCAACAAGCGTAGAACACGATATGAATGTTTGAACTTAACCAATAAACGTGTATACCTTTTTAATCAAAATGCAGAAGTTCTACTTATTCAGTAGTTAATACAATACAAATTATGAGCAATAATTATTACGCAGTTATCATGGCAGGTGGTGTTGGGTCAAGATTTTGGCCAGTAAGCACACAACAATATCCTAAACAATTTCATGATATGTTAGGAACAGGGGAATCTTTGATTCAGAAAACTTTTAGTCGAATAAATCAACTAATCCCTTCAGACAATATTTTAATAGCAACAAATAAACGCTATGAATCATTAGTTTTAGATCAATTACCTAAAGTAAAAAGCAAGCAGTTACTATTAGAACCTACCATGCGAAATACAGCTCCATGCATTTTATATTCTGCATTAAAAATACATCAACAAAATCCAAATGCAGTAATGCTAGTAGCACCTTCTGATCATTGGATTGAAAATGAAAATGAATTTTTAAACAATATTAAAACTTCATTTAATGCTTGTGAAAAACAAGATATTTTGATGACCCTTGGAATCCAACCAGACTCTCCAAATACTGGCTATGGATATATACAATTCGAAGAGCATGAATCTAGTATAAAAAAAGTAAAAAACTTCACTGAAAAACCAAACTTAGATAAAGCTAAAGAGTTTTTAGCAAGTGGTGATTATTTATGGAATGCTGGAATATTTGTTTGGTCAACAAAAAGTATTTTAAAAGCCTTTAGTGAATTTTTACCTGAAATGGTTGCTACTTTAGATGATGGAAATAATGTATATAATACTGACTTTGAAGATGACTTTATAAACAATAACTATAAATCATGTGAAAATATTTCTATTGATTTTGGAGTAATGGAGCGTGCTAAAAACGTACATGTCTTGCCCGTTAACTTTGGATGGAATGATCTTGGAACTTGGGGTTCACTTTACAATAAACTACCTAAAGATGAGCAAAAAAATGCTATTGTAGGAGCTAAAACTATTTTTAGAGATTCAAGTGGTAATATGGTAAGAACTCAAAATGGTAAAAAAGTTATTATCCAAGGATTATCAAATTTTATAGTAGTTGAAAAAGATGATGTACTTTTAATATGCCCAAAAGATGATGAACAAGAAATAAAACAAATTGCCGCACAAGCAAAAGAGACATTTAACAACTAAAAAATAATAAAAAATCCGAAGCTACTACTTCGGATTTTTTTTATAATGTTTTTTTATAACAGCTTCAAAAAAAGGATAATAATATTCAGTCATATAGCTTCCTCTTTTTTCTCCTAAAACCTTTTCCCTTTTATCTATTAACAATACCATAGGAAAAGAATTTTTATATTTTTTACTTAGTCTTTTGTTTACAACAGCAACTTCTTTAGTAACTAAATCCTTATTTCTTGGAAAATTAGCCATGTATAGAATCATATTTTCATTGGCATACTCTACAAATTTACTAGTATGAAATAATTCTCTATCTAATTTTATGCAAGGTCCACACCAATCAGATCCTGTGAAATAGATTAACACAGGTTTTTTCTCTTTTTTCGACTTTTTTAAAGCTTCCTCATAAGATGTTTCCCAAGTAACTTTAATCTGTTTATTTGACTCATCAGTAATTGCTTTATTTTGTGAAAAAACAATGTTAACTGCAAATAACAAAACTAAAAAGGTTATTATTTTTTTCATCTATATTTATTTTACCTATTCCAAAATATCAAAAATAATACCATTATTAATTGAGCATAGTTGTTACATGCCCCTCAATTATAGTATCAAACTTTTGTTTATTTGTTAAAAATGAACTTTCTATTGGTAAATAGAATAGATTATCTACCCTATTTTCTAATCTAACAAAATCTTTTTCAGTTGTAAGTATTACTTTCCCTAAGGATACAATATTATTGTATTCCAACTTTATTTTTTCAATATCACCTTTAGTAAAGTGATGATGATCTGGAAATTTCAAATGTCTAACTTTTATATTTTTAGATTTTAAAAATTGTAAGAAAGGGGCTGGATTTGCAATTCCAGTAACCACGATAATTTCTTCTCCTATTAACTTATCAATAAGTATATTTTGGTTCCCATACAACTTTGTATCATATGAAATTGTTGTAAAAAACAGCTCTTGATAACTTTCTGGATTAATTTTCTTAATTATATCTTTTTGCTCTTTATCTGATAAATCATCTGGACATTTAGTTACAATTATAATATCTGCTCTTTTAGCTCCTCTCCTACTTTCTCTTAAATTTCCAGTTGGCAAAATGTAATCATTTACATATAAATCTTCATACTTAGTTAATAACACATATAAACTTGCCTTAACTTTTCTATGCTGAAAAGCATCATCTAATAATATAACTTCTGGCTTATTTGTTTGCTTTATCAACTCCTGGATACCATTAACTCTATTTGCATCAACAGCTACAGTAATCTTATCATTAAACTTCTTATAAAATTGTAATGGTTCATCACCTACATCTTCTGCTAAATGTTTTGAAGTTACAATTTGAAACCCTTTTGTTTTTCTTTTATATCCCCTACTTAATGTAGCTAGCTTATAGTTTTTACTTAATAAACGTATTAAATATTCTATTTGAGGAGATTTTCCCGTTCCTCCAACACTTAAATTACCTACAGCAATTAGTGGAAAAGCAAAAGATTTTTCTTTATAAAAATTTTTATCAAACAATATATTACGAATACTCGTAACAATATCATATATAACGGCTATTGGAAATAATAAAAAACGGATTACTTTCATTACAACGAAAGTAATTAAAAATCTTAACTTTGATATTGAATTAAAACTTGTAAAACTTAACTATGCAAATAAGAGATATTACAAATTATATTGAACAATTAGCACCTCTTTCTTATGCAGAAGATTTTGATAATGTAGGACTTCTTATAGGTAGTTACTCAACAAAAGTTAAAGGTGTTTTAGTAACTTTAGACACTCTAGAAAAAACTATTGATGAAGCAATAGCCAAAAAATGTAATCTAATCATAAGTTTTCATCCTATAATATTCAGTGGCCTAAAAAAATTAAATGGAAACAACTATGTTGAACGAGTTGTATTAAAAGCTATTCAAAACAACATTGCTATTTACGCTACACATACGGCTTTAGATAATGTTCAAAATGGAGTTTCTGCTAAAATGTGTGAAGTCTTAGGATTACAAAACATTAAAACATTAATTCCTAAAAAAGGAACTATTAAAAAACTAACTACATACGTACCTATTAATAATGCTAACTCTCTTCGAGAACAATTATTTAATGTTGGAGCGGGTACTATTGGTAATTATGATAATTGCTCCTTTAGTATGGATGGAAAAAGTAGTTTTAAAGGAAATGAAAGTTCAAATCCTAAAATTGGTAAAAAAGGAGAATTAACTTTTGAAGAAGAAACATGTATTTCAATAACCTATGATAGTTATTTAGAAGGAAAAATATTAAATACTTTATTTAATAACCATCCTTACGAAGAAGTGGCTTACGAAATAATAACACTTAATAATAAAAATCAACATGTTGGAATGGGAATGATTGGAGAGTTTTCTTCTGAAATGAATGAAAATGAGTTTCTTCGATTTGTTAAAAAAACATTTAAAACTGATTGTGTTCGTCATTCAGAATTATTAAATAAATCAATAAAAAAAGTAGCTGTATTAGGAGGTTCAGGTAGTTTTGCAATTAATAATGCTATAAAGGCCAAAGCAGATGCATATATTAGTTCAGATTTTAAATACCATGAATTTTTTAAGGCTGAAAAAAATATTTTACTAGCTGATGTTGGTCATTATGAAAGTGAGCAGTTTACAAAAAATATTTTGGTTGATTATCTTAGCAAAAAATTTAGTACTTTTGCAATTATTTTAAGCGAAGAAAGTACAAATCCAATATACTATATATAAAGATGGCAAAAAAAGAAGTAACGGTAGAAGAAAAATTAAGAGCGTTATATGATTTACAGCTAATTGACTCTAGAATAGATGAAATCAGAAATGTTCGTGGTGAATTACCTTTAGAAGTTGAAGATTTAGAAGATGAAGTTGCCGGATTAAATACCAGACTTTCTAATTTATCAAGCGATTTAGCTAGTTTAGAATCTGATATTAATAGTAAAAAGTTAGCTATTACTGAATCTAAAGCTCTTATAAAGAAGTACGAAGAACAACAAAAGAATGTTCGTAACAATCGTGAATTTGATTCTTTAACAAAAGAAGTTGAATATCAAGAATTAGAAATTCAATTATCAGAAAAAAGAATTAAAGAGTACAAAGCTAAAATAGCTCAGAAAAATGAGGTAATTGCAGGTACAAAAGACAAATTAACTCAGCAAGAAAATCATTTAACTCACAAGAAAAATGAACTTGATGCCATTTTAAAAGAAACAGAAAAAGAGGAGCAATTATTAAAAGACAAATCTAAAGAGTATTCTGAATCTATAGATACTCATTTATTAAATGCTTATTCAAGAATTCGTAATAAAGTAAAAAACGGATTAGCTGTTGTTTCTATTGAACGTGGTGCTGCTGGAGGATCTTTCTTTACTATTCCACCTCAAATTCAATTAGAGATTGCTAATCGTAAAAAAATTACGATAGATGAGCATAGTGGTCGTATTTTAGTTGATTCTGCTTTAGCTGCTGAAGAACGTGAAAAAATTGATAGCTTATTTTCATAAAAAGCTACTTATATAAACACAAAAAAGCTCAATCTATAGATTGAGCTTTTTTATTATTCTAAAAAACAAATACTAATCTTCTTTGAATAGTTGCTCTTTATAAGCTGCTTTCTTAACTTCAGCACGTCTAATTACAGATGGCTTATCGTATTGTTTTCTATTTCTTAATTGTTGTAAAATTTTAACGTCTCTATACTTACGCTTGTAACGTTTTAAGGCTCTATCTATGTTCTCACCTTCTTTTACTATAATTTTTAACATATATTATTATATTTAATATTCTTAAATTACTCTCTATTTAAACTTCATTTTACATACTATAAGTAAACCTATTTTATATTGAATACTTTTAGCATGAAAATACCTAACCTTTACAGGTTAAATAATTCTATTAAAAAAAAGAAAAACTTAATAAAAAGTAACTTTGAAGTTTTGATTAAACACTTAAAAAAGTGTTTTTAAAATCTCAGATATTTCCCCTTTAAGGATAGAACAAAAATGAAGGTACAAATTTATAACTTATTTAATGAGTAAACAAATAAATGCCAGTAAATAAAAAAGCTCAATCTTAAACGATTGAGCTCTATATATTATATTAAATTGTTTCTCCTAATTCTTTTAGCTTAGACGTATTTTCAGCTAACATTAATTCATCAATAATTTTTTGAATATCACCGTTTACAATATTTTGTAGATCATACAATGTTAATCCAATACGATGATCAGTTACACGTCCTTGTGGGTAGTTGTATGTTCTAATCTTTGCAGAACGATCACCAGATGTAACCATTGACCCACGTTTTGCAGCATCAGCTTCTTGTTTCTTAGCTAACTCCATATCATACAAACGTGAACGTAATACTTTAAAAGCTTTCTCTTTATTTTTATGTTGTGATTTTTGATCTTGACATTGTGCTACTAAACCAGTTGGAATATGCGTTAAACGAACAGCTGAATAAGTTGTATTTACAGATTGACCTCCAGGACCAGATGAACAGAAAAAGTCAATACGAACGTCTTTAGGATTAATTTCTACGTCAAATTCTTCAGCTTCTGGAAAAACCATACAAGTAGCTGCCGAAGTATGAACCCTACCCTGAGTTTCCGTTTGAGGCACACGTTGTACACGATGTACACCAGCTTCAAACTTTAACGTTCCATACACATCATCTCCACTAACTTCAAATTGTATTTCTTTAAACCCTCCATTGGTTCCTTCAGAAAAATCTACAGTAGAAACTTTCCAGCCTCTTCCTTCACAATACTTAGTATACATTCTAAATAAATCTCCAGCAAAAATACTTGCTTCATCACCACCAGTACCTGCACGTAATTCTACTACAGCGTTTTTACCATCTTCAGGATCTTTAGGTATTAATAAGAACTTGATTTCATCCTCTAAAACAGGGATACGAGCTTTAGACTCTTCCATTTCCATTTTAGCCATTTCTACCATTTCCGCATCACTTCCATCAGCTATAATTTCTTTAGCCTCTTCAATTGTATTTACAAGCCCTTCGTATTCGTTTGCTTTTTTTACAACTTTTCCTAAATCTTTATATTCTTTATTTAATTGTACGTAACGTTTTTGATCAGAAATCACGTCAGGTTGAATGATTAAATCTGACACTTCATCAAAGCGTTGTTTAACTATCTGTAATTTGTCTAGCATTATATCTTTTCTTGGATTGCGAATTTACGATTTTTCTTTAAATTTGAGCAACACACAACTAACTTAAAACAAACTTATTATGAGATTTCTTTTTCTCTTTTTATGCGTTACTCTTATACTTTCCTGCAAATCTAACACATTAAAACCTACTTTTCTTATTGGAAAATGGCAACGCATAAATGATAAACCTAATCAAATTACATATGAAAACTGGAACTCAAGTTATAAAGGATCAGGCTTTACACTAAAAAAAGGAGATACTATTTTTAAAGAAATTCTAACTATAGAAACTATTAACGACACTCTGCATCTTAAAGTTACAGGTGTTAACAATAAACCTACTCTATTTAAATTCATACAACAAACAGATTCATCATTTATTTGTGAAAATAAATTAAATGAATTCCCAAAAAAAATAAAATATTGGAAAAACAACTCAAATCTACATGCTCAAGTTTCAAATGATAGTTTTAAAATAGATTTTACATTTAAAAAATTAAATTAATCACATTATTTTCATTTATTAACTGTAAGTAAATATTTATATTTATTTAACATTCTTTTACTCATTATTGAAAGTAATACTATTAACTTTGCGGTAAATATTTTTAATTATGAAAAATTTACTGTCAAATATTAAAATAGAAACCCCAAAAGGGATCTATATAAAAAACCCTGAATCATCCGATTTAGGGAAAAGAATAGTTGAATATAGTATTATTTTAATTGAAAAATTTGGCTTCGAAAGCTTCAATTTCAAAAAACTCGGAAAAGAAATTGGATCAAACGAAAGTTCTATATATAGATATTTTGAAAGCAAACACAACTTGTTAATTTATTTAACCTCTTGGTATTGGGGATGGATAGAATATCAATTAGTTATTGAAACATATAGTATTAATAATTCTAAAGATAAATTAATTACCGCTCTAAAAGTTGTTACGAGAACCACTGTTCAAGACAGTAATTATGGGCATATTAATGAGATTTTATTAAATAAGATTGTAATAAACGAAAATTCTAAATCTTATTTAACTATAGATGTTGATGCTGAAAATAAAGAAGGATATTTTATGACCTATAAAAGAGTTGTAAAAAGATTATCTGAAATGATTTCTGGGCACAATCCTAAATATAAATATCCTTTGAGTTTAGCTAGTACTATAACAGAAAGTTCACTTCATCAACACTTTACCAAGCAACATTTTCCTTCAATTACAAATTTTAAAAGCAACGATAATCCAACTGATTTTTTTATTGAACTAGTATTAAAGACATTATTAAATGAATAACAAAATACTTTCTCCATGGCAACGTTTTTTAGGGCTTGTTAAACTAGAACAAAAAGACATACTTCAAATAGCATACTATGCTATTTTTGAAGGTATAGTTGCCTTGTCTCTTCCACTAGGAATACAAGCTATCATTAATTTATTACAAGGCGCTCAAGTTTCTGCTTCTTGGATCGTTTTAATTATTTTAGTTACTGGTGGAGTTGCCTTTGCAGGTATCTTAAAATTAATGCAAATGCGAATCATCGAAACTATACAGCAACGAATTTTCACGAGAGCATCTTTAGAGTTAAGCTATAGATTTCCCAAAATAAAAATGAGTGAATTACGAAACTATTACTTGCCTGAACTAGCTAATCGTTTTTTTGATACACTTACTATTCAAAAAGGGCTATCAAAAATACTTATTGATGTTCCATCAGCTTTTTTACAAATAATTTTCGCCTTATTATTACTATCATTTTACCATCCTTTCTTTATATTCTTTGGATTCTTATTACTATTATTAATTTTCATAGTATTTAAATACACTGCACAAAAAGGATTAGAAACAAGTTTAAAAGAATCTAAAAACAAATACAAAGTTGCTCATTGGCTACAAGAAATTGCAAGAACAGTTATGAGTTTTAAATTATCTGGTAAAACAAATTTGGCGCTTAATAAAACTGATAATTTAGTAGATGATTATTTACAATCAAGAGAAAAACATTTTAAAATTTTAATACTACAGTACATACAAATGATCGGTTTTAAAGTACTGGTTACTGCTGGACTATTATTAATAGGAGGTTTTTTAGTATTGAATCAAAAAATGAATATTGGACAATTTGTTGCTGCAGAAATCATTATTCTTTTAATAATTACATCGGTTGAAAAACTAATTATTGGTTTAGAATCATTTTACGATGTGTTAACATCCATTGAAAAACTTGGACAAATAATTGACAAGCCAATTGAAGCCCAAGAAGGAGAGTTAATTAATGGAGACCAAGAATTATCTATAGAACTCCAAAGTGTTGTTTATAAAGTAAACACCTTAAACATACCTATATTAAATGATATTTCACTAATTGTAAAACCAACAGATAGGATATTAATTCAAGGAGAAAGCGGAAGTGGTAAATCAAGTTTACTACAACTAATTTCAGGTTTAGTAGAACCAACATCAGGTCATATTTTTATTAATAATCAGTCCATTAACAGCTTACACTTAAATAAGTACAGAGCTAATCTAGGTTTATCATTATCAGAAGAAACCCCATTTGAAGGAAGCATAAGAGAGAACATTACTTTTGGAAATAAAGACATATTGGATGAACAAATATACCTAACCTTAGAAAAAGTAGGCTTAAAAGATTTTATAAAACAACAACCTAATGGTTTAAGTACAATTTTAAAACCTGATGGAAAACAAATAGCCTATACTATAGCTAAGAAAATAATTTTAGCAAGGGCTATAATAAAAAAACCTAAAGTTTTAATTCTAGAAGACCCATTAGATCAATTTAAAAAAGAAGAAACACAGAAAATAATCGATTTCTTAACACATAGCTCTCAGCCTTGGAGTTTAATTGTAGTTAGTAGTAATTATACATGGAAAGAAAAATGTAATAAGCATATTACGCTTGAAAAAGGCGCTATTATAAACCTTAAACACTAAGCTATGTTAAATATCTCTAACAATAAAATATCAAAATATATTGATATTACCACCTTTAAGTCTGGTAAAGAAATTTTCACTAAACAATATCATAAACGATTTAAAAAATTCTTACTTTTCTTTACCTTCATCTTAATTGTAATTTTATTTTTACCATGGACTCAGAACATAACTAGCAAAGGAAGTGTTACTACCCTTAAACCTAATCATCGTCCGCAAACTTTACAATCACAAATTCCTGGGCGAATTGAAGAATGGTTTATACAGGAAGGAGACTATGTAAAAAAAGGAGATACTATTCTTCGAATATCAGAAATAAAAAGCAATTATTTTGATGCAAAATTATCTGAAAGAACCGGTAATCAATTAAACGCAAAAGCTTCTTCTGTAATTGCCTACCAAAATAAAACTCAAGCTTACAAAAATCAAATTATTGCATTAAAACAAGAACGAAAGCTAAAACTTGCGCAAGCACAAAACAAACTTATGCAAGCGTATTTAAAAGTAAAAAGTGATAGTATTGATTTAGAAGCTGTGAAAATAAAAACAACTATTGCTAAAACTCAATATAAAAGAACAGTTACACTTCAAAAAGAAGGTTTAAAAGCTACTAAAGATGTTGAAGAGAAAAGAGCAAAACTTCAGGAAGCTAATGCAAAATTGATTTCTCAAAAAAACAAATTATTAACTACTGAAAATAATGTTATAAATGCCAAGCTTACTATATCTACACTTAAAGCAACCTACAATGATAAATTAGCAAAAGCACAAAGTAATGTGTTTACTGCTCAATCGAGTGCCTTTAATAGTGAAGCGCAGGTTTCAAAATTAGAGTCTAGTTTAGCTAACTATAAAAAACGTGAAAGTTTACTTTTTGTTACTGCTCCTCAAGATGGATATATCAACAAAGCCATTATTTCAGGTATTGGAGAAACCTTTAAAGAAGGTGAAAAACTAGTTAGTATAATGCCTGCTAATTATGATTTAGCAGTTGAGATGTATGTTAAACCTATAGATTTACCTTTAATACATATAGGTGAAAAAGTACGTGTTCAATTTGACGGTTGGCCAGCAATCATTTTTAGTGGATGGCCTAATGTATCCTACGGTACCTATGGTGCAAAAGTTATAGCAATCGAAAATTATATTAGTAGCAATGGAAAATACCGAGTACTACTAACACAAGATAAAGAGTATGAACCATGGCCAAAAGCTGTTAGAATAGGCTCAGGAGCAAGATCAATTGCCTTATTAGAAAATGTACCTATATGGTATGAACTATGGAGGCAAATTAACAGTTTCCCTCCTAACTTTTATCAGCCTAAAAACAAGAAACAAGCAGAAACTAAAAATAAAAAATAATGAAAAAAATTTTAATCATTTTAATTTTTTGTTGCAATACTTTTAGTTTTTCTCAAGAAGCAAAGAACTCACTTTCATTAGAAGAATATTTAGGATATGTAAAAAAATACCATCCTTTATTAAAGCAAGCTAAATTAACAACAAGCAATGGGGAAGCTAAATTACTCAAGGCTAGAGGTGCTTTTGATCCTAAAATAGAAGTTGATTATACTCGTAAAAACTTTAAAAACACAGAATATTATAACAAACTGAATACAACATTCAAAATACCAACATGGTATGGTATAGAATTTAAAGCCAATTATGAAAACAATGATGGATACTATTTAAATCCAGAATTTAAAACCCCTGAAAAAGGATTATATTCAGCTGGGGTTTCAGTATCTCTTGCTAAAGGATTATTAATTAACCAAAGAATGGCTTTCTTAAAACAAGCCAAGCTTTACAGAAAACAATCAATAGAAAAACAAAAACTATTAGTAAACGAAATATTATATAACGCTATAAACTCTTATTTTAAATGGTTAAAAAACTACCAAACACAATTGGTTTACAATAACTATCTAACAAATGCAAAAACTAGACTAGATAATGTTAGAAAAAGTTTCATCGCAGGAGATAAACCTGCAGTTGATACACTAGAGGCTAACATCAATTTAAAAAACAGACTATTAGACCTTGAGAAATCTAAAATAAGTCATACTAAATCTAAGTTAGAGCTTTCCAATTATTTGTGGTTAAATAATGATTTACCACTAGAATTAAGTGACTTAATAACTCCTGATCTTAATACTATAAATAATATTGATTTGGTACTTGGAAATTCAATTATAAAAGCCGCTAGTTTTAACACTAATAATCATCCTAAATTAAAAGCTTTACAATTAAAAAAAGAAGGGTTTAAAGTATCAAGAAAACTTAAACTAAACAATCTTCTTCCGAAAATAGATCTTCAATATAATTTTTTAACTACTGATTATCAAAATGTAAATACACTTTCAACATCTAACTACAAAGGAGGGTTAAATGTTAGTTTACCTCTATTTCTAAGAAAAGAACGTGCTGATTTAAAATTAGCCAACTTAAAATTGAAAGAAATAGACTTTGATATTTCATCAACAAAAGTAGCTATAGACAATAAAATAAAAAGTAACACAGAACAAATTAACTCATATAAAGAACAAAATAGAATATTAAATGATCTAGCTAAAGACTACAAACAGCTTTTAAAAAGTGAAGAACGAAAATTTTATTTAGGTGAAGGATCTATGTTCCTTGTTAACTACAGAGAAGTTAAATCGATAGAAAATGAATTAAAGTTAATTAAAAATCAGTTTAGTTATTTTAAATCAAAATCTACCCTATTAAAAACACTCAATTCATTTAGTTTATAAAATAAAAAAGACCTTAAATTCTCATTCAAGGCCTTTTCGTCTAACCAAACTTAGTATAAAAAACTAACTACTACTATCTTTAAAATTATATTTATCTTTTTTAAAAACCTCTCCTTTCAGCATGTTGTCATTTCAGACCATATACAAGGGGAATCTTACTCAGAGAGACTTGGGGTTTATAACAATTATAAACTTAGGGAAAACAAACTATTATAAATGAAATGTTTAATGAACTTATTTAAAACTTAAAACGTTATTTCGTTTCTTGTTACACTATTATGACACTTCTTTTTTCGATAGGTCACATAAAAACAAAAAAAATCTCAAAAAAAATTATTTTTTTGAGATTTTTAGTATAAATATTTTCTTAACACTACTCGATGTTCAGGTATGGACTTATCATAATCCTCGACCAAAATCTCTAGTATTTCCGGGGGTTTAACACCTATTTCTTTTTTTGAAGAATATTTTGAAACATACAAATCATAGGTCACTTTTTCTTCTGAAATATTTTTTTTAAAAATTAAAAAATGTTGCGAATTTAATTCCGAGTAACAAATTTCTTCTCCTAAAAAAGTATCTGATTTATCAACATAAAAATCAGAGAACTCATAATACTTAAAAACATTTTCCATATTAAAGTATTTCAGCAGAAAGTCCTAACTGTAAAAGTTTTGAACATTTAGATTCTAAATCTTTGTATTCGCCAGTTTTAACTGCACATTTTCCTTTATAATGTACTAAAACAGTACATTGTTCAGCTTGTTCTGGTGTATGCTCGCATACACTAACTAAACTATCTATAACAAAGTCAAATGTATTTACATCATCATTATATAAAATAATTTCATGCTTTCTAGTTTCCTCTGTTAAAACATCTAACTCTTCTTGAATTTTCTCAATAGTACTCATCTGTTTTTATTTTTGATATCGTAATGACACCCAATTATTTCTTTGTATAGTTTTATCTAGAGATAATTTATATTTTGATACTTCTTCATCAATGATAGAAATATCTTCTTGATAAAATCCGCTTAACAACAAAACACCATTTTCATTAAGACATTTTGTATATGTTTCCATATCATTTAGCAAAATATTTCTATTAATATTTGCAATGATAACATCATACTGCTTATTTTCTAATAGCGATGAATTTCCTTCATAAACACTAATATGATTACAGTTATTCCTCTGAACATTTTCAATAGAATTTTCATAACACCAAGCATCAATATCAATAGCATCTATTGGTGTTGCCCCTTTCATTTCAGCAAAAATAGCTAAAATTCCTGTACCACATCCCATATCTAATACTTTCTTACCTTCTAAGTCTAATGCTAACAAGTGTTGTACCATCATATGAGTTGTTTCATGATGACCTGTTCCAAAGCTCATTTTTGGTTCTATTACTATATCAAATTTTAAATTTGGGTTTTCATGAAAAGGAGCTCTTATACTCACTTTATCTTCAACTTGTATAGGATTAAAATTCTTCTCCCATTCTGCATTCCAATTCGTTTGCTCTACCTCTCGTTTAGTGTAGGTAATTTTAAATTCTGTAGAACTTAAAATGAAGATATCGTTTAAAATATCTTCACTCCAATCTTGTTTTTGAATATATGCAGTGACTCCTTCATTGCTTTCTACAAAACTTTCAAACCCTACAGTTCCTAACTCAGCTATTAAAATTTCAGTAGCTGGTTCATTAGGAACAACTATAAAATTATACTCTATATAAATACTATCCATTAAATTGCTTCAATTATTGCTAAAAAATCTTCTGATTTTAATGATGCTCCACCAATTAATCCTCCATCTACATCTTCTTTTGAAAAAATCTCTTTAGCATTCGCTGGTTTTACACTTCCTCCATATAATATAGAAATACTATTTGCTGTTTTTTCATCATACTTTTTAGCTAATACTTCTCTAATAAAGGCATGCATTTCTTGAGCTTGCTCAGGTGATGCAGTCTCTCCTGTTCCAATTGCCCAAACTGGCTCATAAGCTAATATAACTTTTGAAAAATCTTCTTTCAATAAATGAAACAATCCTTCACTTAGTTGGTTTTCTACTACTTCAAAATGCTTTTCAGTTTTTCTATCTTCTAATAACTCACCAAAACAAAAAATTACTTCTAAATTATTAGCTAATGCTGTGTTAACTTTTTTTGCTAACAATTCATTAGTTTCATTAAAATACATTCTTCTTTCAGAGTGACCTAAAATAACTACATTAACTCCAACGTCTGTTAACATATCTGCAGCAACCTCTCCTGTATAAGCTCCACTTTTAGCTTCATGCATATTTTGTGCAGCTACTTCAATATTAGATTTTTTAGTTCTTTTTACAGTGCTATTAAGATTTATAAAACTTGGAGCGACAATTACCCTCTTATTTTCAAAATTATTATTTTTCAATCCCTTTCTTATCCCTTTAACAAGCTCTTTAGCTTCTTTAAGGTTTTTGTTCATTTTCCAGTTACCTGCTACGATGTTTTTTCTCAATGTGTTGTTATTTTTAAATTGTGTAGTTAAGAAGGTTTAAGCTTGAGTGCAAAAATACATCATTTTTTTAAGCTTTTTTCAATTAGTTCATCAGTAGATTTTGTAGCATTAAAAACTATTATTTTTTTATTTTTATCTACTACTAAATATCTAGGTATCCAACTTAAATGCAAAAACTCTCCAAAAGGGCCTTCCCATCCAGATTTCATATAATATTGTTCTCCCTTAAGTTGTAGGTTTTCTATTCCTAGTTTCCAATTAGTAATTGATTTATCTAATGATAAATTAATATAAACAATATCAGGATATTTACTTTTTAACTCTATAATACCTGGTAAACTTCTTATGCAATCACCACACCAAGAAGCCCATATATTTAAAACTATTTTCTTTTCAATATGTTTATCTAAAATTTCTTGAAATGTAATTTCATCTCCTTTTAATGTAATAAAAACATCATTTAATGCAGCTTCAGAAAATTCAGACTCATTTTTTACGATACAACTACTTAACAGGATAAGGAAAATTATTGTAAACCTTTTCATTTGTTTAATTTACTTTCTATTTTAGATACTTTAGACGTATTAAACACTTTAAGCTTACCGTTTTTATCTATCAATAAAAATCTTGGAATTGTTTTTAACTTTAAAAATTTAGCTATTTCTCCTTTTCCCTTTTTAGGTATATAATAGTGACTTCCTTTTACTTTTAAAGTTTCTAACCCTCTTTTCCAATCATGGTAAGAATGATCTACTGATAAAAAGACATAATTTATCTTTTTATTATTTTGCTGAAGTTCCACTACATCTTTAAAACTATCTTGACTAAAAGGACAATAACTAGCGTATACCTGTATAATAGTTTCTCTTTTTAAGCCATTCTTCAATATCTCTTTTAGAGTAATAGACTCCCTATTAATAGTTATCAATTTTTCTTCTAAAGGCTTTACAGATATTTTTTTAGGCTGAAAAACTGCACAACTACCAAACAAAAGTGTTACTAAAACTATTACAACAATTCTCATACTATTCTAATTTAACACGTGGATCTAACCAACTATATAAAATATCTACTAAAATATTAATAAAAATAAACAAGCTTGCTATTACTAATACACTCCCCATTATTACAGGTAAATCTAAAGTGTTCAATGAATTTACTATTTCTTTGCCTAATCCATTCCAATTAAAAATATATTCAACAAAAACAGCTCCTGCAAGCATGGATGCAAACCAACCCGAAATTGCTGTTATCACAGGATTTAATGAGTTTTTAAGTGCATGTTTTCTAATCACTTGGAACGTAGTTAACCCTTTAGCCTTTGCGGTTCTTATATAATCTTGATTTAAGGTTTCTAATAATGAATTCCTCATTAATTGAATTATTACAGCTAGTGGACGAATTCCTAAAACTAAAGCTGGTAACACTAAATTTTTCCACTGAATGTATATGTTTTCGCCAAAATCATCTACAACGTACAAGCTTCCAGTCATTTGAAGATTCGTATATTTATGCAAAACAAACCCAAACAACCATGCAAAAACTATTGCTGAAAAAAATGATGGCACACTCATACCAAAGGTACTAACAACAGCTATTAGCCTGTCAAACAATGTGTCTTTATAAATAGCTGATAACACTCCTAAAAATATACCTAAAAACATGGCTATTGTTATTGCAAATATTGCTAATACAGCAGTATTAGGTAATGTTTCTTTTATTACTTCTGAAACATTTTTACCATTCTTTTGAAATGATTGACGTAAATATGGATATTTTAAAACTATAGTTACTTTTCCTATTGATATTAATTTTTGATATTTATACTTTTTTTCTAACAAATATGTATAATCGTCTTTGTTATCACTATGAAAAGATAATGGTGAAACATCATTCAAATAATATAAATACTGGGTAAAAACTGGTTTATCAAAGCCATATTTTTTTCTAATATTTTGTAATTGTTCTGAATTCTCTCTCTGATCTAACATCATTCTAGCGGGATCTCCTGGTAAAATATTAAATAAAAAGAAAATGACAGTAACCACCCCAAAAAGTGTTAGGAAACCATAAAAAATTTTGTTTATAATATATCGGAACATTGATAACAAAGATAATAGAAACTCATAAAAATGTTTACTTTTGCCTAACTTTTATAACAACTCATGACAACACAACAACTTGTATCTGAAATTAAAAAGAAAAAATCTTTTCTATGTATTGGTTTAGATGTAGATCTTAACAAAATACCTCAATATTTATTAAAAGAAGAAGATCCTATTTTTGCTTTTAATAAAGCAATAATTGATGCTACTCATCATTTATGTGTTGCTTATAAACCAAATACTGCTTTTTATGAAGCGTATGGACTGAAAGGGTGGAGAGCTCTTGAAAAAACAATTAATTACATTAACGAAAAACACCCTGAAATTTTTACAATAGCTGATGCAAAACGTGGTGATATTGGTAATACTTCAACAATGTATGCTAAAGCTTTCTTTGATGATTTAGCTTTTGATAGTGTTACTGTTGCGCCATACATGGGAAAAGATTCTGTTGAACCTTTTTTAGCTTTTGAAAACAAACATACTATTTTATTAGCCTTAACATCTAATCAAGGTGCCTTTGACTTTCAAACTAAAGAAGTTGATGGAAAGGAACTTTATAAACAAGTTTTAGAAACTTCAAAAAACTGGACCAACTCTCATAACTTAATGTATGTAGTTGGTGCTACAAAAACTGAATTCTTATCTGAAATTCGTACTATCATTCCTGAAAGTTTTTTATTAGTTCCTGGTGTTGGTGCACAAGGTGGTAACTTAGAAGATGTTTGTGAGCACGGAATGAATGAAAATATCGGTTTACTAATTAATTCTTCACGTGGAATTATTTATGCAAGTAATGATACTAATTTTGCAAAGTCTGCTGCTGAGAAAGCTAAAGAGCTTCAAAAAAGTATGGAAATTATATTAAACAAAAAAAGTCAAGGTTAATGACTCCTTGACTTTATAGATTAATTCAAATAATGATACCAATGAAAACAAAGTTGGTATAACTATGGCAAAAATAAGGGGATTAATTCCTTAGTTTACTGTCTTTGATGTGAACTCACTGGTTTTTGAATTAAGAGAATAAAAAGGCTGTTTAAAAACAGCCTTTTCAAAATTTAGTTTTGATCAGCTTGTGATATTTTTGGATTTTTATCAATCTCATCTTGAGGAATCTTAAAAGTCCATCTTGCATTTCCTGCTGGAAATTCAACTTCCCATCTGTAAGCATCTCCTTTTCTAGAAATCCCTTTGTTTCTTCTTTTTAAGTCAAACCAAGAAACACCAAGTTCTCCATATAATTCTTTTCTTCTTTCTATTAAAATCTCATTAACTAATGCATCTTTAGTAGTAGCTGTTGATAAAGTAGCAACTGCATCTCTAGCTTTCACTAATTCTAATAAAACTTGTTTAGCTCCATTTAAATCTCCAGCTTCTGCTTTTGCTTCAGCTTCAATTAAATACATTTC
The DNA here is from genome assembly GCF_900105985.1 of Tenacibaculum sp. MAR_2010_89. NCBI lineage: Bacteria > Pseudomonadati > Bacteroidota > Flavobacteriia > Flavobacteriales > Flavobacteriaceae > Tenacibaculum > Tenacibaculum sp. MAR_2010_89. The sequence goes on from NZ_FNUB01000004.1 coordinate 270,838, forward strand.
TGAAGCTCTCATGAATACTAAATCACCAGATCTATCAGTTAAATCTCTAAACTTCTCAGTTGTAAATAATTTAGTTTGATTAGTTGTAGCTTGCTTTTTGATTAAAGATTTTCTAACATCAGTATCACTTGTAAATAAAGCTTGAAAATCTTTACTTACATATATTTGATTGTACCCAGGACTTGTATGGTCAATAAAAGAATAAAATCTAGCAAAACCATCTTGCTGATCAGCATTAAATGGTAAAGCCCACATCCACTCATTATTACTTATTGTATTGAAACCTTCTTTATAAGTTGCTTGATTCATTAAAGCATATGGTGCCTTTGCTTTAGCAGCATATTCAGCAGCCTTAGTCCAATTTCCAATTTCTAAATAAACTCTTGCCAAAATACCTTCTGCAGTAGATTTATTAAATCTATATTTAGACACAGCGCTTCCCATATCAGGAATTGCTTCTTCTAACAACTTAATAATTCTGTCATAAGTTTCTTTTATAGTACCTCTTCCTGTTGGTTCTTGTCCAGAACTTAATGATGCTGAATATACAGGTATACCTGGTTTTCCTTCTCCTAGTAAATAAGAACCAGAAAAATATCTTACTAAATTAAAATAACTATATGCTTCTACAGCTTTTAATTCACTTACATACGTTTTTTTCTTAGCGTCAGGCAAAGCCGATTTATTAATTCCCTCAATATGAGTTCTTGCTATATTAGCCGTTGAATAAAAAATCTCCCAAGCCCAGTTGTTTCTTCTACCGTTAGAGTTTTCCGTTACATCCCATCTATGTTCAAAAATGTACCAGTTAAAATCTGGAACTGTTAAATCTGTTCCCATAACCTCAGCTCCTAAATAATAAGCTTTTGCTCCCCAAGTATCGTGTCTTGATCTATAATCTCTTATATTAGCATAAAGCCCTGTAAAAGCTGCATCTATTCCTGATTCAGTAGTATAAACAACAACGTCAGTTACAGATCCTGTTGGTTTTGGCTCATCTAGGAACTCATCACTACAAGATGCAAAACCTATGAATAAAGCTCCTATTAATGTATATTTAAATATATTTTTCATCGTAAAATTTTTATAGTGAAATATTAACTCCTAAAGACAATGTTTTTAATACGGTAGATCTATTATTAGTAATACCGTTAAAACTTTGTTCTGGATCATCTAAGTTGCTCTCTCTTTTCCATGTCCAATAGTTATCTGCAGAAAGGTAAACTCTTAACCTTCTAATATTTAACTTTTCTAACATCTCTTGATCAAGATTATAACCTATAGAAATATTCTTTAAACGAATAAAATCTCCTCTTTGTAACCATCTAGTTGATCTAGAATTGAAGTTATCACTTGCAGTAGTTAATTTAGGTACATCTGTAACGTCTCCATCTTTTTGCCAAGCATTTAAAACATTACTACTTAATTGCTCTCCTAAGTTCCTAGCCTTCATTAAAGAAGCATAATCTGTATTATAGATATAATTTCCAAATTTATAGTTGAAATTTAATGATAAATCAATTCCTTTATACTCAAATTTAGTTCCTAATCTACCTTCAAAATCAGGTAATGCAGATTTTCCTGTGAAGTATCTAGTTGCTTCATCGTATTTAGATGTTTTTTCTCTTCCTGTTATTTTTCCAGAAGCATCAGTTACATCTTTATACCACTCAGGTGCTCCAGTTTTAGTGTTAACACCAGCCCACTCTCTCATATAAAACTCATAACGATCTCTTCCAGCTTCCCAACGGAAAGAACCATTATTTTCACTTTGTTTAAGATCTTCAATTCTATTTTTGTTTGTAGAAATTGTAAAAGAACTTGTCCATTTGAAGTTATCGTTTTCAATATTAATCGAGTTAACATTGAATTCAAAACCTTTGTTACTCATTTCACCAAAGTTTTTCCACTTACCTAATGCTCTTGAACCTCCATCGTCATCTGGTCCCGTACCTCCTGAACCTAATGATGGTGCTGGTGTATCAAAATATAATAAATCAGTTACTCTATTATCATAATATTCTACACTACCATAAATTCTACTATTAAATAAAGCAAAATCTAATCCTACATTTAACTTATTATGTGTTTCCCACTTTAAGTCTTTATTACCAATTGCTGTTGGAGCTAAACCTCCACTTGCTAATACGTTAAAACCAAGCCCATACTCATCTATGTATGTAAACTGTTGATTAATATTTTGGTTACCTACAGTACCATAACTACCTCTTAATTTTAAAGAACTAACAGTTTCGCTTCCTCTAAAGAATTCATCATAGATACTCCACCCTGCAGCAACAGACCAAAAAGTACCCCAACGATTATCTTTATGAAAAATTGAAGATGCATCTCTACGAACACCTGTTCCGAAATAATATTTTTCATTAAAATTATAATCTAACCTTCCAAAGAAACTATATAGCCTATTTTTGTTAGTTATTGAACCTACTGAAGTAGGTGTAGCTCCATTATCTAACTCAGTTAAATCACTAAAAACATACCCTGTTGCAGTAGCATTAAGTCTATTAAATGTTCTATCATACATTTCTTGACCTAATAAAGCTGTTACACTATGCTTTTCATTAAAAGTTTGGTTAAAAGATAATGTATTAATAATGTTCCAAGTTTTAGTAGTATTTCTACGTTTACTACTAGATCTATTATTAACTTGATCTTGAGGAGTCCCTACAAAATGATTATTAAATGTATTCTCTTCATACAAATAGTTTGTATAATTTAATTGAGATTTAAAGTTTAAATTATCAGAAAACTTAAAATTAACATATGGTGAAAAATTAAATGTATTTCTCTCAAATAAATTTGTACTTCCGTAAGTTTCAGCTAATGGGTTATAATTACCAAAAAAACCTCTGTTCTCTGCAAAGTCATATTGCTTTTCGCCATTTGCTCCTAGAATAAAAGTTCCATCTCCATTTCTTTTATATAATGGATAAATAGAAGAAATAGATCTTGCATATTGAATATTGTTTGCAAATAAAGATCCACTTTGAGTAGGAACATTAGATTCACTTATTGTTACAAAAGCATTTGCTCCAACACTTAACCAAGACTTTACATCTGAAGAAAGATTAATTCTTCCATTATATCTTCTAAAAGTAGAATTTAAACTAAAACCATCACTATCTAAAAAAGCTCCAGAAATAAAGTATTTAGTTTTTTCAGAACCTCCTCTTAATACTAAAGACACATCTTGTCTTGTTGCATTTTGAGTTAAGATATCGTAATAATTAGTATTGTAAAGCAATCTTGCATTACTTTTGATATTTCCATCTGTACCAACTGGTTGGCTAACACTATATGGATTTGCTTTTAAATCACTTATCAAATTTGTAGTTGCAAAATTACTTGCAACTGCTGGTGTATCACCTGCATCTAACCTTGCATTTCTAATAGATTGCCAAGAGGTAGTTAAAATTTGCTCAGAATTTAAATAACTATAATCATTCGTTGCTTTGTCAGAAAAACCATAACTAGTGCTAACTTCAATAATACCTTCTCCATTAGTATCAGCTCCAGATTTTGTTTTAATGATAATAACTCCGTTTGCTCCTCTATTACCATATAAAGAAACCGCATCAGCATCCTTTAAAACTGAATATGACTCTACATCATTAAAGTTAATTGAATTTAAGTTCCCAGCAAACTGAGCCCCATCAACAATAATTAATGGATCAACATTACCTTGTAAAGAACCTACACCTCTAATTCTAATTGTTGGACTCGCCCCCGGTTGCCCTGATGTATTAACTAATGATAATCCTGAAGTTCCCTGTAAAGCTTCAGTTACAGTAGTAACTTTTAAGTCACCTACTTCCTTTGCAGTAACTACACTTACAGCTCCAATAATATCTTTCTTTCTTTTAGCAGCATATGCTACAGACACAACAACTTCATCAAGAACGTTTGCATCTTCAGTCATCTTCACATTAATGATAGATGATTGACCAACTACTTTTTCTACGTTTTCGTACCCCAAAAACATATATACAAGAGTATCTCCTGTATTTGCTTTGACAGTATAATTACCATCGATATCAGTTTCTGTTCCTTTAACAGTACCTTTAATTACAACACTTACCCCCGGTAATTGTCCTGCTTCATCACTAACAGTTCCTGTTATTGTTCTTTGCTGCGCACTTACGCTAACAATAAAACAAAAAAACGCTAGAAATGTTAAAGCCTTTTTGAAACTTTGCTTCATAAATTATTAAATTTTTATTAATTAACATTTATAAAAGTACAGGCAATACCGTATCAATAATCTTTATTTGAAGCAAACAGATAGTAATTTGATGTAAAAAAACCTTTTTTAGATGTAAATGAAAAAACTCATAAATCACAATGAAATGTTAATAATGTTAAAGTTTAAAATTACTTTCAAAGTACTGTCATTACTATGAATTTTCTTTATTAGTTTTGTTAAAAAAACAGCTTAAAATTCAAATTCTCCCTGTATATTATGTTTACACTAAATAAAAACATTGAGTTTTATTAGGCTTCTAAAAAAGCCACAAAAAACCAATTAATCTTCCTTCTAAAAAGTTTTTATTTTTTAACAAAAAGCATTTAGGGTTAATTATTATCGATTTGTTATAAGTATATAAAAAAAAATGTAAATGGAAATTTCTGCCTTAATAGTTGATGATGAAAATCTTGCTAGAATTAGAATAAAAAAACTTATTGAACAACATGGTTTATTAAATGTTATTGGAGACTGCTCTAACGGAAAAAACGCAATTAAAAAAATAAACAGTCTTAATCCTGATGTCGTTTTTCTTGACATTAAAATTAAGGACATGACAGGTTTTGATATTATTGAAAAAATAAACCTTCCTAAAAAACCTATTTTTATTTTCGTTACAGCCTATAATGAATTCGCTTTAAAAGCCTTTGACTATTTTGCTTTTGACTATTTATTAAAACCTTTTAAAGAAGATAGATTTATAACTACCATAAATAAAATAGTAGAACAAAAACAAAAAGAAGAAATTTCTGGTTTTCAACATAGTTTAGAAAACATCCTTGACATTGTTAAAGAAAAACAAATCATTGACCAACATACAAATAACAAAAAAATAAGTATTAAATCTGGTAATAAAATTTCATTTATAGATATTGATTCTATTAAATACATTTCAGCTTCTGGTTACTATGTAGAAATTTTCACCATTGATAATAAAAAATATCTACTTCGCGAATCATTATCTAGTATAATTAATAGGCTTAATTCTAATAATTTTATGCGAATTCACAGGTCTACAATTATAAATTCTAATTTTATAAACGAAATTATTACATCTAATTATGGTGAAACAGATGTGAAAATTAATGATAATAAAACTTTTAGAGTTAGTAAAGGATATAAAAAGGAGTTTCAAGAAATGATGGGAGTTAAATGAAAAAAAGTAGGCTAACATTATTTTTCTCAATACTCTATGCTTTTATTTCTATTCTTCATTTAATTAAAGTTTATTACTTTAAATCTATTGGTTACAGGTATACTCAAAAAAAATGGTCTATATTAATAATTGACTCTATTTTAGACTATTTTTTGGTTATACTTTTTTTCATTGTTGTGAATAAAACAACAAAAAAGTTACTTAACAAAAAGAAGTCATGGAAGCAAATTGCATTACTGCATATTATGCTCTCTTTTGTAATGAGTTTTATTATTGTTTTATGTATTTATTTATTTCATATTTCTAATGGAAATATCAAGCTAAATGACCTTATGTTAAAAGAGGTATTTAGATATATAATAGCCACAATAGATGTTAACGTATTAATTTATTTCTTCATCATCTCAGTTATTTACTCTTATCATTACTTAAAAAAAAATCAGAAAATAGAAAAAGAAAAATCTATTCTTGAAAGGCAACTAATGAAAACAAGGTTAAACCTAATACGATCAAACTTACAACCTCATTTTTTATTTAACACTTTAAATAGTGTTTCTTCATTGATAGATATATCTCCTAAAAAAGCGCAAGATACTATTGCTGATTTAAGCGATCTTTTTAGAGAACTGTTAGATACTAAAGAAAAGCTAACAACATGCATAGAACTTGAATTATCTACTCTAAAAAAATATATTAGTATTCTTGAAGTACGATTTGCCGATAACTTTTCTTTTAAAACCATCATACACGATACATCTATTTTAAATGCTAAAATACCTTACCTTTTACTACAACCAATTATTGAAAATTCAGTAAAACATGGTTATTCTTACGATCATGACGATTTAAATATTATTTTAATAATTCAAAAAATAAACGACTGTATTCTTATCACTATTGAAAATGATGGAAAATCACTTCCTGATGATTTTTGTCAAATTAAAATGAATATTGGTTTGGAAAGTACTATTGAAAGATTAAAAAGTACTTTTAATGAAAACTATTCTTTTAAAATGAATAATAATAAAGATAAGGGCGTAATAACAAGTATCAGTTTTCCGTATATTGCCATAAAAACAGTTGATAGATCAAATTAACAGAACAGTTACATTAAATACTCCCCCTAAAAGAATTATCTCATTAGTTCCAAGTCAAACAGAACTTTTGGTTGATTTAGGGTTAGAAGATTTTATTGTTGGTATTACAAAGTTTTGTATTCACCCTAAACACCTTAAAAAAAGCAAAACTAATGTTGGAGGCACAAAGAATATTAAAATTGACATCATTAAAGAGCTCAAACCAGATATTATTCTATGCAATAAAGAAGAGAATACTAAAGAAATAGTTCAAGAATGTGAAAAAATAGCACCAACCCATGTTTCTGATATTTTCAGTTTAGAAGACACTAAAGAGCTTATTAAACAATACGGCACTATTTTTAACAAAAAAAATGAAGCCCTTAGCCTTTTAGATAAACTAAATTTTGAAATCTGGAGCTTCAGTAATTTTATAAAAGATAAAGATTATAAAAAAGTAGCATATTTCATTTGGAGAAAACCTTGGATGGTTTCTGGAAATAATAATTTCATTAATCATTTACTAACCCTTAATAAATTTAGTAATATTTACGTAAACAAAGATCGCTATCCCGAAATTGATATCACTAAAATCCAAGAAGAAGGAAACCCTGATTTAATTTTATTGTCCTCAGAACCTTACCCTTTTAAAGAAAAGCATGCTTTTGAAATACAAGAACACATTCAACACGCAAAAATACTATTTGTAGATGGAGAAATGTTTTCTTGGTATGGCAGTAGACTTTTAAAAGCTTTTGATTACTTCAAACAATTACACAACAGAATTTGATATTTCTTTATTCAAATATTTCACTCTATTAAGTTTTTCTAAAACTTGCATTGCTTTAAATGCTGATCTATCACTTTTACATTCATCAACATATTTATAATCATTAGCTCTTTCAACCAATTTACGATACCTTTCTTCAAGATGCCTTTTATATTTATGTAATTGATTTATTTGTAGCATTATAGTTTTTATTAAACACCTTATAAATATACATAATTTTCGTTTACCAACACCACTTTTAACACTGAAAAACAAGTATTTAACATAAAACAAGGCTCACACTAAAAATAAATCAATTACATAACTATTATGACTTCTTTTTTTATCTATTAAGTCTTTAATTTTATAGACTTCTTCATATTTTCTTTTGTTAGTCTAACCTATTACTTTCCTTTTTATAAGTTACTACATAATTAAAGAGTCATTTGTTCTAATAAAACAGTCAATAATTAACTTCTATCTTGTAATGCAAAAACTCTTCTAAGTAAATCAGTATTTCGCAATCCAACTTTTTCTCGAATCCCCTTTTCTTCAACAGCTATCATTTGAAAAACACCTTTTAATGCCTCTGTTGTTACATAATCAGTTAAATCTGGATTAACTCTTTTAACAAATGGAATACTATTGTACTTTGATATTAAATTTTTCCAAACTTTATCAGCTCCCACTTTTCCAAATGAACTCTTAATTACAGGGTTAAACTTACCATATAAGGTTGTTTTAGTTTTTCCTTCTAAATATGAAGTTGCAGCATTTTGCTCTCCTAATAAAATGTTTTTAGCATCATTAAAAGTAATTTCTTTAACTGCATTTACAAAAATAGGTGTTGCAGTTTTTACCGCATCTTCTGCAGCTCTATTTAAAACCTTAATTCCTTCGTCTGCAATATTACTTAGACCAATTTTACGCAAAGCTTTATCTACGCCTTGTAGCTCTTTTGGTAACAAAATTTTCACTAATTCATTTCTATAAAACCCATCTTTAGATGTTAATTTAGATACTTGGTGTTTAATTCCATTATCTAATGCTTGACGAAGTCCACTACCTATTTGACCTTGAGATAAAATTCCTTTATTAGGTATTTGATTTACTACTTTTTGTAACTCAGCACAACCAACAAACTGGATAGCTATGAATACTATTAATACTTTTTTCATTTTTTATATGTTTATTAAACTCTTTATATTTTAGAAACAATTACTCAATTATCGTCACTTTTATTTAAAACTATCTGTTTTTTTATCATATCCATACGGACAATGTTTGCATCCACTTTTACAACAATATCCTCTTTTTAAATGATATATTTTTGTAAAAACCTTATATCCCTGTTCATTTAGATAATAATCTTCTTTTTCTAACTCTACTCGTTGTCTATACATACTGCAAAAGTACCAATCAATTTTTAAAAGTAACAAAGTTTACACCAGAACTATAATAAGATATATAAATATCGTTCTTTAAAAATTGGTTTTATTATTTTTACACGATATGATTTTAACAAGGAAAATTGAAGATAAAAGTATTGTCTGGCTATCTCATAACAACCAATATATTGTTGTTGAAAATATAGTTGCAAACACGCTTATTCTATTGCAAAAAGAAACTCCTATAAAGGAAATTTTCACTACTTTATATAAGTCAATAAACATACCTTATAATGAAGCTTCTGCTTTTATTACTGATATAAAAAAACTCTTAAAAGAAAAGATCACTGAGGAAGAAACATTTTCTAGTCATAGCATTCCTAGTACTTTTCAAATTAGAAAATACTATAAAATAAATTCTAGCATATTTTTTATTGAATTCTTAAGTGATTATAGCTTCTCGTTAATCCATCCTAAGTTTGCACATTTAGAAATTGATTCTCAAAACAAAATAGACCACCATTATAAAGTTTTTACTTCTAACGATTCTATTCATTTTTACATTGACAATATATTAATCGGTTCATGGAAAACATCCGAGAGCCACTATTTTCAAGGAAAATTCTCAATGAAAATTATTGAGCATACTCATAAGGAAAGAGAAGAAAATTGGATGGGAGTTTTTCATGCTTCTGCTGTAAGTAACGGAGAAAAATCAATTCTTTTTTTGGGTGATTCTGGCAATGGAAAAAGTACTTCTTTGGCATTATTACAAGCTAATGGCTTTTCATGTTTAGCTGATGATTTTGTACCTATTCTTTCTAAAAATAAAGAAGTTTACAGTTTCTCGTCAGCTATTTCTATAAAAAAGAATAGCCTACCAGTTCTTTTACCTCTTTATCCTGAATTAGAAACTTCAGCTGAATATCATTTTAAAGCTTTGAATAAAATAGTTAGATATCTTCCTCCAAAAAACACTAGCTCAAAACAACATCAGCCTTGTAAAACATTAGTTTTTATTAAATATAAAGCTGAAAGTGATTTAAAAATTACTAAAATTTCAAAACTTGATGCTTTTCAGCAATTAGTTCCAGATTCGTGGCTTTCTCCAAGAACTGAAAATGCGACTTCTTTTTTAGATTGGTTTGACAACTTATCCTGTTATAAACTTACGTATTCTGATAATGAAAAAATGATTGTAACCGTAAAAAAACTATTTAATGATGACTTATAAAGAAACACTTTTTTTTGTTGGTAAATGTTTAACTATAACCTATGAAGAAGAAAATCGAAAAATAGTTGAACAAAAAATAATTGACAAGACTGTTGATTGGGATAGTATAGTTAAATTAAGCACGGCTCATTACGTTTTTCCTGCCCTATATTGTAATTTAAAACGTGCTGATTTTTTACAATACCTTCCTAATGACTTGGTTGAATACATGGAATACATAACCAATCTTAACCGTGAAAGAAATCAACAAATTATTGAACAAGCAAAAGAAATCAACGAATTACTTTTAACTAATAATATTACTCCGATTTTTTTAAAAGGTACCGGTAACTTATTAGAAGGACTCTATGAAGACATTTCAGAAAGAATGGTTGGAGATATTGATTTTATAATTTCTCCAAAAGAATATGAAAAAACCATAAGTATTCTACATCAAAACAATTACTCTCCCGTGGTAGAATTGAAATATGATTTCCCTTCATTTAAACATTACCCAAGAATACAACATCCAAATAAAATTGCTGGAGTAGAAATACATAAACAAATGGTTATTAAGGATTATTCAAATGAATTTAATTACAATTACATTAAAAATAAAATACAACAAATTGGTAATGTGAATGTATTAAGTTACTCTGATCAACTTTGTTTATCTATAATTGCTAAACAAATAAATGATGATGGTTTATTCTTTAATGATATAGCCTTAAGAAACGCTTATGATGTTTTCTTGTTATCTAAAAAAACAATAGCAAAAAACTCTTTTAATAAATTTAAAAAACTCAAAAGTCCTTTAAATACTTTTTTAGCTCTTTGCTATGTATCATTTGGGAATATCAACTCTTTAGATTTTCATACTAATAAACATACACAATATTGTATAAATTTATTCTTGAAAATATTAAACGACAATAACTACAGACAAAAACACTATGCCAAGCAAAAAAAATCTAGATACTTTAAATCTAGATTTAAAATATTTTATCAATCTATTTATGATAACAAAATAAGATTTTGGCTATTTAAAAGACTTACAGATAAAGAGTTTAAAAAACAACTAAAAAATTTAGATTAATTGCCTAACCTCTTCAAAATCCAACCCTCCATAATTCCCCGAACTCATTAATAAAAGCGCTGTATCTTTTAAGTTTTCGGCAAATAAAAATTCTTTAAATTCTTGTGGGTTTGTATAAATTAGTAAATCATCTCGTTCAAAAGCTTTAGCTATTTTATCTTCAGAAACCTCTTCTAATTGCTTAATTTTAACAGCATCTGGAGAATAAAAAACTACTGCTTTATCTGCATTAGATAAAGCTCCTTTATACTCTGCTAAAAACTCAGCATTTAAACTACTATAGGTATGCAATTCTAAACAAGCTAATAAAGTTCTATTAGCATATTGGTTTTTAACAGCTGTGGTAGTAGCTTGAACTTTACTTGGACTATGGGCAAAATCTTTAAATATAACTGTACTATCACTTTCAGTCACTTTCTCTAATCTTTTATTTGCCCCTTTAAAACTGGCTATAGCCTCATAAAAATCATCTTCATCAATTCCCATGTGCTGACATATCCATTTAGCTCCAGCTAAATTTTGTAAATTATGTTCTCCAAATATTTCTAAAGGCATTAAACCATCAGGAGTATCAATAAATGTAATTCCGTTTTCAATACTATGATTTGGAGTGTTATATGAGTATTTTTTTATAGCATGTTCAGATGCTTCAACAACATCTTTTACAGTAGTATCTTCTTCATTATATACCATAATCCCTCCATTTGTTAGAGAGTTTGTAAAAATCGAAAATTGTTCTACATAGTTTTCAAATGTTGGAAATACATTAATATGGTCCCATGCAATACCACTTAATAAGGCTATGTTTGGTTTATATAAATGAAATTTAGGACGCATATCAATTGGAGAACTTAAATATTCATCTCCTTCTAAAACAATAAATTCATTTTCCTCTGTTAAATGTACCATTGTTTCAAAGCCATCTAATTGAGCACCTACCATATAATCTACTTCTTTTTCATGATAATTTAAAACATGCAAAATCATTGAAGTTATAGTAGTTTTTCCATGTGAACCTCCAATAACTACACGTGTTTTATGTTTAGATTGTTCATATAAAAATTCAGGATATGAATATATCTTCACCCCAAGCTTTTGGGCTTTTAATAATTCAGGGTTATCTTTTTTAGCATGCATTCCTAAAATAACAATATCTAATGTTTCAGTTATTTTCTCAGTAAACCATCCAAACTCTTCTGGTAATAACCCATATTTGGCTAATCTAGATTTAGAAGGATCATGAATTGTATCATCACTTCCTGTTACTTGATATCCTTTTTTGCTTAAAGCAATTGCTAAATTATGCATTGCACTTCCTCCAATAGCTATAAAATGTACTCTCATTTAAAACTCCTAAATTTTCTGTAAAGATAATGAAGTATAACAGCTTACAAAAAACACTTTAATTGTTATTGAAAAGAATATTTTTTTCCATAAAAACAAAGTCAAAAATTCAAATGGCTCGTTTTTTGTTTTATACAAAAAACCTATATAGATTTCATTATCTTTAACCAATAACTAAATGAAAAGTAACGTTTACACCATAAAAATACCAATTCACATATTTTAGGTTGATTGAACAACAAAAAAATACGTGCTTTACTAAAATTTAAGTTATTAAAATTGATAATTAATACTATCAATTGACTAAAAATGAATTAAAATGAAAAAAACAATCCTTCTTTCACTAATGATATTTCTATTTTCTACAACAATTAAAGCTCAGCAAAACTATCAAAGTTTATGGGATAAGGTTCATAAATTTGAAATTGATAATCTTCCAAAATCTGCTTCAAAAATTGTTGATGAAATTTATGAAAAGGCAAAGAAAAATAATAATTCACCTCAACTAGTAAAAACACTTTTTTATAAAAGTAAATTTTCTTTAATACTAGAAGAAGATGCTCAATTAAAAATTATTGATCAATTTAAAAAACACATAATAACTACTGAATTCCCAACGAAAAATGTATTAGAAAATATATTAGCAAATTTATACTGGCAATTTTTTAATCAAAATAGATGGAAGTTTTATAACAGAACACAAACTCAAAATAAAGTTGATTCAACTGATTTTAGAACATGGGATTTAAATACATTATTTAACGAAATACATAAATATTATAAAGCTTCATTAGCTGACAAAAACCAACTTCAAAAAATTAACATTCAGAGTTTTTCTGATATTTTACGTATTACTAAAGACACAAAAAAATACCATCCAACTTTATTCGACTTCTTGGCACAAAACTCTTTAGATTTTTATAAAACTACTGAAACAAATATTACAAAACCTTCTTATCAATTTAAGCTAAACAATCCTAATTTATTAAGTGATTTTAATAGCTTTATTTCAATTAACCTAACAACTAAAGACACGACATCCTTACAGTTTAATGCCTTAAAAATATATCAAGATTTACTTCAATTTCATTTACAAAATAAAAATTTAGAAGCCTTAGTAACTACAGATTTACAACGTTTAGCTTTTGTAAAGCAACATGGTATTTTTAAAAACAAAGAAAATTTATATTTACAGGCTTTAGAAGCTTCAAAAAATCGTTACAAAACAGATGAAATTTCGGGATTATATTCGTTTGAAATTGCAAAAGTTTATACAGAATTAGCAAACACCTACCAACCAAACAAGGTTGAAAATAAACATCGTTTTAAAAACAAAGAAGCGTTGGCTATTTGTAATAAAATAATACTTCAATTTCCTGAAAGTGATGGCGCAAAAAAATGTGAAGGATTAAAACAACAAATTCTTACTAAAACATTAAGTATTATTACTGAAAAAAACATTCCAATAAATCATTTTTCAAAAGTATTAGTTACTTATAAAAATAGTGCTGAATTATATTTTTCTATTTATAAAATTACTGCCGCTCAAATTTTGGAACTGGAAAAAATTTATAATGAAAAAAAACAAATTGAATTTATCAAAAAACTTGATAAAACAACTTCTTGGTACTCGGAGTTAAAAGATGAACAAGACTATCAACAACACTCTACTGAAGTTAGTATTCCAAAACTTTCTGGTGGAAATCATTTAATTCTTGCTACTACTAAAAAAGAATTATCTAATAAAACTACAGTAGCTTTTTCTTATGTACAAGCAACAAACATTGCTTTTATAAACAATAACGAACAAAGTAACAATTATCAAGTTGTTAATAGAAACACTGGAAAACCAATAGCAAATGCCAAAGTTCATTTTACTAATACTACAAGAAATCACTACGACAAAAAACTAGATAACCATTTTGTAACAAACGAAAATGGAGAGTTTACCTTTATTCCAAATAAACAATATTACCCTAATGTAAATGCCAATATTACCTATAAAGATGAAAATGTAAATTTTGGTAAATTTTATATAAATCCGAGATATAAAAATAATAATTCAACATCTAGAGTTCATACAGAAACATTCCTTTTTACTGATAGAAGTATATACAGACCAGGGCAAACAGTTCACTTTAAAGGTATTGCTATGGAAACTTTTAAAAAGAAAGCTTCCGTAAAAATTAATGAAACAGTTGCAATTACTCTTAAAGACGTAAACCATCAAGTATTAAAAGAAATTGAACTACAAACCAATGAATTTGGATCTTTTTCATCAAAATTTGTGTTACCTAACCAAGGTTTAACCGGTCAATTTCTTATTGAAACATCTATTGGTCGTTATAAAAACTACACGTATTTTTCTGTAGAAGAATACAAACGTCCAAAATTTGAAACTGTCTTTAAACCTATTTCTAGCACTATTAAAATAAACGATTCTATAACTGTAAACGGATTTGCTAAAGCTTTTTCCGGAGTTAATATTACAGATGCTAAAGTTATATATCGCGTTCATAGAAAAGTACAATATCCTAGGTGGTGGTATTGGTATAGACCATATTTCACTTCACAACCTCAAGAAATTACTCAAGGTGAAGGCATCACAGATTCATCTGGTAATTTTTCTATACAGTTCAAAGCGCTGCCTGATGAAAGTATTGCTAAAAAAGATTTACCTATTTTTATTTACGAAGTTTCTGCTGATGTAACTGATATTAACGGTGAAACTCGAAGTGCAACTACTGAAGTAAAAGTTGGTTATCATGCCTTAGTAGCTGATATTGAAAGCCCTGAAAACCTAGATAAAACAAAGAACAGTCACTTACTAAAAATTAGCACTAAAAATTTAAATGACGAATTTGTAGCTAGCACAGGAACCTTAAAAATTTATAAACTACAAGCTCCTAATCGTATTTTACGCAAACGTCCTTGGACAACTCCTGATTACCAAACGATACCTAAAAAAGAGTTTGAAAATAAGTTTCCAAATGATGCTTACACAAATGAAGATAATTCTATTAATTGGAAAAAAGGAACTCTTGTTTTTAATACAAAGTTTAATACCGAAAATCAAAAAGAAATAGCTTTAAACAGTATACGAAACTGGGAATCTGGCAAATATGTAATTATTTTAGATACCCAAGATAAATTTGGACAAAAGGTAACTGCTAAAGAGTTTGTTTCTGTTTTCTCTAAATTAGACAAACTACCTGCCGATACTAAATTAGTGCAAGTAACAACGAATAAGGCTTCATACAATGTAGGAGATAAAGCTGAAATAACGATAAGCTCTAATTCAAAAGATATCACATTAATGCTCTTTATAGAAAAACAACATAAAACAGTAGAAAGAAAATATATTCATTTAACTAAAAATCATACTAAAATATCTATTCCAGTAACTAAAGATGATATAGGTGGATTTGGGGTAAAATGGTATTTTGTTAATTATAATGCTTTTGAAAAAGGAAATTTGTTAGTTAGTGTTCCTTATCCTAAAACTGATTTAGAAATTAGTACAAAAACATTTAGAGACAAACTACAACCTGGACAAAAACAAACATGGAGTTTCACCATCAAAGGGACTAAAAAAGATGTAGTAGCTGCTGAACTTTTAGCAGGAATGTATGACGCTTCTTTAGATGCTTTTAAACCACACAAATGGAACTTCTCTCCTATTAAAAAACCAATATATTCTATATACAACAACTCTGAAGCAACTATAAGTTTTGGTAACAATTATTTTAGAGTTCAGAATTTAAACGACAATACGAATAGGTATTACAACAACTACCAAAGAAGAAATGTTCAATACAATTGGTTTGGTTTTAGTTTTATTAATGATAACTGGGTTAACACTCAATATTTAAAAAGACTAACTTTTCAAAGAACCAAATTTGATGGAACTATATCTGGTGTAGTTCAGGATGAAAGTGGTCCGCTTCCTGGCGTAACTGTATTAATAAAAGGAACCACATATGGAACAGAAACAGATTTTGATGGTAATTTTTCTTTAAATGCTAATAAAGGAGATGTACTTGTTTATAGTTTTGTAGGTATGAAAACGGTTGAAAAAACTGTAGGTGATTTTTCTAATATTATTATTTTAATGGAAAATGATAATGTCTTAGATGAAGTTGTTACTACCGCCTATGGAATTTCTGCTCCAAGAAGAAAAATGAGTAGAATGGCTGGAGGCGTTCCTGGAGTTAGTGCAAATCTTGCAGAAGTTGAAGAAAGTGCGGCTTTAGATGCTGTTCCACCTTCTCTTAAGAAAGAGTCTAAAACCACAAAAACCTCTTTAAAAGGGATTCAAATACGTAAAAACTTACAAGAAACAGCATTTTTCTATCCACATTTAACAACAGATAAAAACGGAAATATTTCTTTTAATTTTACAGCACCTGAAGCATTAACTAAATGGAAGTTACAATTATTAGCTCATACCAAAGAATTACATGCTGCTACTAAAACATTAGAAACTGTTACTCAAAAAGAGCTGATGGTTACACCAAATGCTCCTCGTTTTTTACGCCATGGAGATAAAATAACATTAAGCTCGAAAATCTCAAATCTTACTAGTAAAAACGTAACAGGAATTGCACAACTTATACTAACCAACCCTGTAACTGGAAAAGAAATTGATTTATTAAATAATACTACAAAAACTCAATCTTTTTCGGTTGATGAAAACGGGAACACCACTGTTTCTTGGAATTTAACCATTCCTGAAACTATTGATGCTGTTCAATATAAAGTTTTTGCAAAAGCAGGTGATTTTTCTGATGGAGAACAAAATGCTTTACCTGTATTATCAAATAGAATGTTAGTTACTGAAACCCTACCTATGTGGGTACGAAGTAATCAATCAAAAACATTTACCCTCGATAAACTTATAAATAATACCTCATCAACTTTAAAAAACCATAAATTAACGGTAGAAGTTACCTCTAACCCTGCTTGGTATGCTGTACAAGCTTTACCATACTTAATGGAATACCCTCATGAATGTAGTGAACAAACTTTTGCTCGTTATTATGCTAATACACTTGCTAGTCATATCGCAAACTCAAATCCAAGAATACAAGAAGTTTTTAATCAATGGAAATCATCAGGAGCTTTAGTTAGTAACTTAGAGAAAAATCAAGAGTTAAAATCATTAATAATTCAGGAAACTCCTTGGTTACGTGATGCACAATCAGAAACCGAACAAAAAAAGAGAATTGCGCTTTTATTTGACTTAAATAAATTGAGTAATGAAGAACAATTATCCATAAACAAGTTGAAGAATATGCAACTACCTAATGGAGGTTTTCCTTGGTTTAAAGGTAGTATGTATCCAAACAGATATATTACACAACATATTGCTAGTGGTTTTGGTCATTTAAAAAAATTAGGCGTTACAAGTTTCAATAAAGATGTAAATACCATACTTCATAAAGCCATTAAATTTTTAGATCTTGAAATTACTGATGATTATAAAAAATTACTTAGAGAAGCAGACAAAATAAAACAAAAAAGTGGCGCTGAAAAAGCAGAAAAATTTCTAGCAAAGCAACATATAGGTTATTTTGAATTACAGTATTTATACATGCGTAGTTTTTATTCTGATATACCAGTTATTGATAAAGCTAGTCAAGCAATTGAATATTATAAAAATCAATCTGCCACTTACTGGAATGAATTCAATTTATATAGTAAAGGATTAATTGCTTTAATTCAACATAGAAATGGAGACAAAAAGATTGCCTCTAAAGTTTTAAATTCATTAAAAGAAAATAGTATCACCTCAGAAGAACTAGGTATGTATTGGAAAAACAACAAGCCTAGCTGGTATTGGTACCAAGCTCCTATTGAAACACAAGCTTTATTAATTGAAGCTTTTGCTGAAGTTGAAAACGATACAAAAACAGTAGATAACTTAAAAATATGGTTGTTAAAAAACAAGCAAGTTAGCCAATGGAAAACAACTAAAGCAACTACTGAAGCTGTTTATGCACTATTATTACAAGGTAGTGATTGGATTTCTGTAACCGATTTAGTAGATCTTAAAATTGGTGATAAAAAAATTGACCCAACCAAAATTCCATCTGTAAAAGTTGAAGCTGGTACTGGGTACTTTAAAACCTCTTGGAACGGCAATGAAATTACTCCTAATATGGGAGAAGTTTCTATTAGCACAAAAGGAAAATCAATTGCTTGGGGTGGTTTGTATTGGCAATATTTTGAAGATTTAGATAAAATAACCTCTGCAAAAACACCTTTACAATTAAAGAAAAAACTATTTAAGAAGGTAAATTCTGATACTGGTAAAAAGTTAATTGAAGTTACTGACAATTCAATGTTAAAAGTAGGAGATTTACTAACGGTACGCATAGAATTACGTTCAGATAGAAATATGGAGTTCATTCATATGAAAGATATGAGAGCTAGTGGCGTAGAACCAATAAACGTTCTTTCTAAATACAAATGGCAAGATGGCTTAGGTTATTATGAAAGTACAAAAGACGCTTCAACAAATTTCTTTTTTGATCGTTTACCCAAAGGCGTATATGTGTTTGAATATGATGTAAGAATTAATAATGCAGGAGATTTTAGTAATGGAATTACAACCATACAAAATATGTACGCTCCTGAATTTAGCAGTCATTCTAAAGGAATACGAATTCGTGTAGAATAATATTTTTACCTTTATAAAACAATACTCAATATAACTGAAACACCTCTTGACAATTTAAAGTCAAGAGGTGTTTTTATATAATTATCTATACTTTATTTAACGTAAAAACAGCAACCGAAATATTTAATCTTTCTTCTTATAAAATTAAAAACTTAGCTGTTCTTTAAAAATATAAGATTGCCTTCTTGATATTTCAATCTCTTCTCCTGAAAGCATTTCTATTTTTAATTTACCATTAAACCACGATACAACCTTCTTTACATGATTAATATTTATAATTTGTTGTCTATTGGCTCTAAAAAAAACAGTTTCTGGTAATTTTTCTTCTATTTGAATAAGTGATTTATAAACTAGCGCTTTATTACTTTCAAAAAACACGCGGGTATAATTGCCTACTATTTCAAAGAATACAATATCTTTAATTTTCACGAGCCAACATTTTTCACCATCTTTTATAAAAATCTGCTTATCTAAATTAAATGTATTCTTATCCTTCTCTTCAATAATTGGATTGCTATTTATTTGCTCAATAACCTTCTGTATTGTTTTAGAAAAACGTTTTTCATTTATTGGTTTTAACAAATAATCAAAGGCATTATACTCGAACGATTTTATAGCATATTCATCAAAAGCAGTTGTAAAAATAGTTATAGGAACCTCATCTAACATTTCTAAAAGCTCAAACCCATTTTTTTCAGGCATATTGATATCCAAGAATAATAAATCAGGCTTCGTATTATTTATTAACTCAAAACCTTCATCTACATTTTCAGCTTCCCCTATAATTTTTATTTCTTTATGTTGTTTAATCAGTTCTTTTAATTCATTTCTGGCTAAACGTGAATCTTCTACAATAACTGTATTTAATGGTATCATTATAATGGAATTTGAATAGTTGCAACTACATTTTTTTCTTCTTGGTGTAAGCTAAAAGTAGCTTTTTTATCGTACAATAAATCTAATCGCTTTTTTATATTTTGAATACCTACCTGTGTACCTCTTTTATTACTTTGTAAAGTTCCTGAATTTATAACTTTTATCAATAATAAATTATTTACCACTTTTGCAATAACTGATATTTTTCCTCCATGTTTTATATTAGAAATTCCATGTTTTATGGCATTTTCTACTAACATTTGAATGAGCATTGGTGGAATTTGAATACTCAATGAAGATTCATCAACAATTAATTCAAATTGTAATCTGTTTTCAAATTGTACTTTTGAAATATCTACATATTTTTCAACCATTTCAAGTTCATCCTCTAAAGCTATTGCATCTATATTGTTTTGTGTAAGAGAATACCTAAGCGTTTCAGACAAAGATGTAAGCATATTTCTTGCTTTATTTACATCTTCCAACATTAACCCTCTTATATTGTTTAAACTATTAAACATAAAATGAGGGTTGATTTGTCCTTTTAACGTATTTAATTGTGATTCTTTTAATGTAGCATCTAATTCAGCATTCTTTAATTTAGTTTCCTTTACCTCATGATATAAATTAAATGCGGTATAACACACAAACCAAATAATCCAGTTAAGCCAATTAAAAATACGAGTTGCAAACTTACCATGATAGCTCACTTTATGCATAAAATATTCAAACAAAGCATCAACTATTGGCCAAAATATAAAATTGAATAGTACCGATGCAATAATCATAAATGGTATTAAGTATACTACCTTATCTTTTACCGATTTATTCTTCGTAAATTTCTCTAAACCAATTTGAATACCCGCCGTTAATATAATTCCTACAAAAAACCAGGTAAAACTTTCAAGAAGAAGATAGTTAACCAGTTCCTTATTTTTCTCTAAATCAATAATTTTCATTACATAATCTGGCAACAATGTTAGTAGCCAAACCATATAATTAGGTACTGCTCTTTTTGAAAAAAAATAATTCATTTTAGTTTTTTAAATTATACAAATCTATACATTTAATAGTATACTAAAAGCACATAACTTTTCGGTTTTTCACTATCAAAATATCTAAAAAATTATGTGCACTAAATATATTATTTTGTTGTTTTAAAATCTATTAAATACCTTTTTAAAGGAACGCCTTTCAAATTTCTAAAGCCCCAACCTACTGTTAACTGATATCTTTTATTAAGTTGTAACGGTTCTATCTCAAAAGTTAATGACCTTCCATCTTTAGAGTACCCTATCATTTTTTTAAATTTTACTACAGCTTCTTCTCCTAGAGGCCCATAATCAAAATTCATATACTTTTGGTGCATTGGTTCTGAAAACTCGATTGTTAACTTATTTAAAGAAGCTCTTACATCTTCACTTTTATTTTTAAATTGTTTTACAGCAACAACATAGGGTCTTTTATTCTGAAACTTTTCATACAAACTCTCAAGCGTTTCTGAAAAATACCCAGTACTATTTACAAAATTTTCAATTTCTACTTCATTCGTATAATCTAACTCAATTAGTTTTTTAATAGCATCACTTTTATTCTTTGCTTGCTGATAATACCTTTCACTTAACTCATAACCTATATGATATCCTAAATCACGAACGTCAAAATCATTAGGAGCATCACTCCATAACCATCTATGTGTATTGTTACCATAAAACATAACCTCTTCAAACTTTTGCCTAACTTTTTCATTAAGCTTTCCATAAGCTAGTGCTGGTGTTACTGAAGGAATTCCCATAGCTTTTACCGATACAAATTCAGCCACTCCCTCTCTTATTACTTTTGATAACAGATTATTTACTGGCATGTTTTGTTGAGTATGTACATATTCATGAACATTTAAAAGAACCAAATTATCTATGGGGTTAGAATCAAAAAATATTCTCCTGTTTTTTTTCATCCTTCCTAAAAACTCTGAAGAAACTGTATTCTTATCTGCCATTGCTAGTTCACTTCCTATAAGCACCAAACTATCTAAAGTAGTACCATTTGACATTAATCCACTTATTGTAAAATACAACTTTGCGGGTTTTAAACTTGGATATATCTTTCGTAATTTTTCTATCCCTTCTTCTAACTTTATACTAAACTCGTTGGTTCTTAATGTGTTTTTTCTAACTGATTTCCAAAATTTCGGATATCTATTTATTGCTTTCAAATATTCTTGTGGAGTAACATTTTTTGCTTTCATCATTGCTTTTAAACCTATAGTTCCCTTATCAAAAAACAACTCTTTTAAATGTTTCATTTGTTGAATACTGTCTGAAGTTTTTTGAATTTTATCGTATGCCTTCCAAAAGTTCGTTATATCACTCGTTATAACATTAGCGGATTTTGATTTTTCAAAGCTGCACCCAACTATAATAAGTGCAATAATTAAAAAAAATAGCGTTTTATTCATAATCGTTTTTATTAGTTTATTTTTATAACACCTCAAAACTAGTTTGAAACGCATAGAACAAAAACACAATTATGATGAGTGGTAAAATGAGGTTATTAAACGGAAGTATTAACTTTTGAAATGCTATTTCTTTTTAAATTTATACGTTATTTAAAAGAAAAAGATTGGCTACAAATAAAAAAAGAAGTTTATTTGGCATATAATTTGTCAAGTAACAAACAAAACAATTAAGATTTTTATTATGAGAAAATTATTTTTATTTATTGGTTTTTTAACAATTACTGCTTTAGCTGCCAATGCACAACAAATTTCTGAAAATGCAATTGGTATTCGTTTTGGAGATAACAACGGATTTGGTGGTGAGATATCATACCAACGTAAATTAAGTAATACAAATCGTTTAGAGGTTGACTTAGGTATTAGAGGAAATAAAAACTATAGTGCTTTTAAAGCTACTGGTTTATACGAATGGGTATGGCAATTAGAAGATCGTTTTAATTGGTATGCTGGTGTTGGTGGTGGTTTTGGAAGTTGGAAAACAAAGTCGCAAACTATTAATGGCGTAACAGTTAATAGTAGTTCTAGTACTTCTTTATTTGGTGCTGGAGTTATTGGTGTTGAATATAGCTTTGATATTCCTTTAATGGTTTCTTTAGATTTTAGACCAGAGTTTGGTTTTAGTGATGCCTATGATGGTTTTAACTCTGATTTTGGATTAAGTGTTCGTTATCAGTTTTAACATAAAAACTTAACAACAAAAAAAAAGGCTGTCTTCATCGACAGCCTCTTTTTTATTTATTTCGTTGTTAACTCAACTACACTTTTTCCTCCATTGGTAATAGTACCATCATTATATTCAGCATAAGGTCTGAAATAATACGTTGTTTTAGCTGTTAGCCCTTTAATTACTAATACAGCATATTTAGTTACAAAAATATTTCCTTTAATATCTGTTGCTAATGCTTTTTTACTGTTCGAAAAATCTTTGTTTACACTATACTCAAAACCAATTTCTTTAGGAGACTCTTTTTCTAATTCAGTTACATCTAATTGAGGAGTCATTTCTGTTGATGAAACCCAGTGTGGTTTTGCCAACATTTCCATGCTTAATTTTCTTGTTTTGCTTGCATCAATGTTTGTATTAAATACAATTTCTTTACCATAAAAGTAACTTCCATTTTTTAATCTAAAGTATCCTCTTACATAATAAACTTTTCCTTTTGCTATATTTCTAAAAACACCAAAAACATTTTCTTGAATAGGACCAGCAGCAACAATTGTATTATTTAAATTTACTAATGGGTTAGAGCTTTCTCCATAAACAAAACCTCTTTCTTCTCCTTCTCCTCTTGGATCTTGAAAACCTCCATTAACTGTTACATTCACACTACCATCTCTATTCACAAAAAAATCTGTTGCCTTCTTAGTTACAAAACTTTTCTTAGCAAATTGATTTGCATTTAAGTTATCTTCTTTTGAACAACTCACTGCCATTAATGTAATCACACAGATTAACAATCCCTTCATTAAATTTCTCATTTTATTATCTATTTTTATTTATGCAGAGGTTAAACAGACAAGGATTGAAACCCCCTAAAAAAAAAATGTTAAATTGTGTTAAAAGAAAATAACAAGGGAAAATCTCCTTTAAAAAAGTTAAAAAAACTGCTAATAACTAACTGTTTATACGTCTTGCAAAAAGCAATTAATTTTCTTAGGTTTGGTATTGAAAAAAATTGTTCGAATATTCAATTGCTATATCTACATTTTTTTAGGCTATATACTTACCAAAAATAAAGAACTACGGATACCCGTAAAGTAATCTTAGTACCTCTTTATATATTTATCGACAGTTCCTTTTATCCGGAACTATAACCCTATAAACCAGAACTTTGTTATTTATATAACGAATTGTCTACAATTGCTATGAATTCAAATACACTTCGAAACAACAAATTTGAATTAAAAATTTTTAAAATTGATAAGAATTTTCACGAATTAAAAGACCTGTCAAATGCTGAAATTATAATTCACATTACCGATAACTATATAAAAAAATTAAGACACAAATTTAAAGATTTAGACATCGCAATTGTAAACCCTAAATTGAGTCATGAATTCGATAAGAGTTTTAAATTTTGGTCTTACTCTTTTAATCAACCTAAAGAAAAATTTTATTGGAAATTATTTTTGCCTGATAATTTAACTGAAAATCATGATTTTAAAATTGTTGAGTTTTCTTATGTACTATTTATCCAGTATGAAAATGAAATATATTGTATTATCAGTGGAAGTGGAATAAGTGTTATAAAAAAATATTTACATTCAACATTTGGAATTGAAATATATGAACGTATCTCTAGTCAGACAGAGGACAATGTAATTGAACTCAATACTAGAAGTATCGCAAACAATATTTCAAACAAGAAACAAACATTCAATTTAAATCAAACAATATCTGAAACTTTAGATTATTCAGATATTCCAACCAAAATAAAATTAAAGGTTAGAAAAAGTTTAAAAGAAAATGAGTTTCATAAATTCAAGTTGGATAATACTCTTACAATATTGGAAGTAGGTTCGTATTTTCTATTGAGAAAAAAAATTGATTTTGAAGAATTAAAAGAAATGATAATTCATATTCATAACATACATAAAGATTATGCTCCAAAACAATTAACACTTTTCACTAAAATACACGATAGTAATTTAATAAAAGATCTGGATAATTCATTACTTGAAAGAATAATTGATGATGTTCAATCTAATAACGAGCCTAAAAAAGTGCAAAATGAAATAATTGAAATTGTTCATCCTAATAAATTAGAAAAATTTTATGAATGTGATAATTTCCTTATTAGAAAAAAACATTCTCAAGGTAAGTCAGATATTACTACAGATAATAGAAATGACTTATACTACAAAGCAACAATGCATATTTTCGATAATTTAAAAAATATAAACAATCGGTATGATATAAAAGGTGAAGTTTTCAAATTAAATATAAGAGGTTTAATCAATCAAAAAGAAGTCACTTATGGAAATTTATACTCTCATATAATAGCTGAAATAGAATTAAATAATCATAAATATTTCAGAATAGATAGTAAGTGGTATTTACTTGAAGATAAGTTCTTAAATAAAATGAATGAAGAAGCTAAAACATACTATTCAAAATATGAATTAAAAACTAATTTATTAAATCATTGGTATGAAAAAGACGACGAGGACTCTTATAATAAAAGTCATTACTCAAAAGGATACTATGTCCTCGATAAAGTAATTAAAGACAATGTTGAATTATGTGATTTATTAGTATTTAAAAATGATAGAATCTATTTTATCCATGTAAAAAATGGATTTGATACAAAAATGAGAGATTTATACATTCAAGTAATTTTATCTGCAAAAAGATTATCAAATGATCTCAAAAATTTTAATGGTAGTTCTTATTTAAAAAAAACATTGAAACTTTACAATGAACGAAATCCAGATAATCAAATTGATATAGCTGAAACTCTTGATAATATAAAATTAAAAAAAATAACAATTTCATTTGTTATGGCTTTTAAAAACAATGCATATAAAAACAAAGGACTAACTAGTGTAGAACGAATAGATAAATCTAATTCTAATATTGCTAAATATTCTATTGTACAAGTTGTCAAGGAAATGAATCAGTACGATTTTGAAATTTATTTAAAAGACATTTCAGAAATACAACAGTAGGCAACACCAGCTAAACTTCATTCGGGTTTTGTGCTAACTTCAAAGTTTTGTGTATATTTACTAAGTCGCCAAATCTTGTTGATTTGGCTTTGTGCAACCACAAAAAACAAATCCAAACAAAAAGCTTCGGCTTAGTCCGTAATCGAAAATCTTGTCGATTTTCAATCCCGCACAAAGCCTAGCCAAAACCGTTAGGCAACATTAGAGAAATGACAAAAATCGAATTTCTTTTTCATTTACAAGGAGCAAGTTTTCAAGCTTTAAAGTTTGCAGAAAACTATATGAAAACGGAATTGAAAACCAATTTTAAATATAATGTCATATTCGCAGAATCTACAAATGACACAAATTATGAAGAATTTGACATCTACGAAGAAGATTGTGGAAAAATGAAACTTGATTTAACTGATTCCGAAGTTGTAGATTTACTATATAGAAAAGGAAAAGTTCCAATTTGGATTGATATAAATGTTCTAAAGCCAAGTCATAAAAGCACGACATTTAATTTACTTTGTGCTGGAAGATATTCTGACGACAGAGAAAAATTTTATTATAACCATAATGGTTCAGGGCCTTTTGGAGTTAAAAGCCCAAAACTCCCCATAGGATATAAAGAGGGAACAAAATTTAAATTATAATAACATTGGATAACTTAGATATTAAAATACTCAATAGACTTTTCAAAGAGCTGTGGCTTCAATCCAACAATTGTAAAGAACCAATTGAAAATATGTGGTTTTCAATATCTGAAGTTTCAAAATCAACTGGAAAATCAAGAAATGAAGTTAGAAAACATCTTGAATTTCTGATTAAAAATAATATCATAGGAATAGTATCAGAAACTCCAATGCTTTACTCTTTTACTGTAAGCGGAGAAGAAATTAAAACGGAATCTGATATAGAAAAAATAAACATTACCTAACACGGTTTATAAAACATAGCTAGTAAGTGCTAAATCAAAAGGTTTGTGCTTATTCGAAAGGTTGGTTCCTTTTAATCCCCGCACTAACCATAGCCGAGACGTTAAGCTAAAAATGACATTAATTTTGAAAAAACACTTACTTTTAATATTCCTCGCTCTTTTATTTGTTGGTTGTGGATTGAAAACCTACAAACTTAAAAATGGTTATAGCAAAGCTGCAATTAATAAGAAAGTATACTCTAATAAAGTTAAATTTAACGAATCCTTATTAAAAAATATTGACACTACTGTAATTTATGAAGAATTTAATACTGTTTCATATTTCGGACTAGAAGCTACAAATGTGAATATAGTAGCAAGGAAAAATTATCGTGACCCCTATACAAACTATGGAGTTTATAGATTCTATAAAAACGGACTCTTTAATTTATTTATTCTCAATAGAAATGACAGCATACTCCAAAAAGAAATGTTCGACCCTTTATACACAGGTTGGAGAGGAGTTTTATATAAAGAAAAAGAAGAATTAAAAGGTGACTTAATTACACAAGTTTCTGGAACGGGAACGATTGGTAAAATAACAATAAACTTCCAGTTTAAAGGAGATACATTATTTGTATCTAGGAAAAATAAATGGAACTACATTTATATCAAAAGAAAAATACCAACTGAATTATTAAACCATAAAGCTGAATGGTAAAAGCCTAAATACAACAAAGAACTGTGGTAAAAAACAACTGATTTTTGATTAACTTTTAACCAAAGTACTTCTATAAGTTTCATCATATATTAATCCTAATTTTGCAATTACAAATGCTTGTTTTAATACTTAAATTTACTACTTTGCAAACTTAAGGGGTGTATAAAAAACCTTAAACTGTTCTAAAAAAACAAGTTAAGAGTTTATAAAATAGAGAGCCTAAAATTGAATAAAGTTTTTATTCTATTATAATGAAAAGTATGATTTTTAATAGTTTATGATTTATTTTAATTTTTTAATTTTTTAATTTTTGTACCTTTGCTTTACAAGATGAAAAATGTAGTAAATAAAATAACATCAATTTTAATGACTTTTGTAGTTGTCTTTTCTACAATGTCATTTACCATAAGTAGTCATTTTTGTGGTGAAGAATTAGTTGATATAAGTTTTTTTAAAGAAGCTGCCTCTTGTGGGATGGAAAAAGGTGAAAAAAGTGTGCCCGATGTGTGTACAATGTCTACAAAAAATTGTTGTAGCGATGTTATTCAATTAATTGACGGACAAGATGATTTAAAATTATCATCGTTTGATACATTGTCATTAGAGCAACATTTTTTTATAGCATCTTTTTACTATTCTTATATTAATTTATTTGAAGAATTACATGATAAAGTAATTCCTTTTAAAAATTATTCTCCTCCACTAGTCGTCAAGGATATTCACGTTCTCGACGAAGTATATTTAATCTGATTTTAGAGTATTAGACCAATTATATCCATTGTTATTTCAACGGATATATTGCTGTACAAGGTATTTAACATATCAAAGTCTAATTATTTAAAATCATTTTTTTATGCTCAATAAAAGCATCAAATTTTTAATAGAAAACAAACTTATAGCCGTTTTACTACTCGTCTTGTTTATAGGTTGGGGAGTTATAAACGCACCTTTTAACTGGAATACAGGCTTTTTACCAAATGCACCCGTGGCGGTAGATGCTATCCCAGATATTGGTGAAAACCAACAAATTGTATTTACAAAATGGGACGGACGTTCACCACAAAACATAGAAGACCAAATAACCTATCCGTTAACCACGTCGTTGTTAGGCATACCAGGCGTAAAAACCATTCGTAGTTCCTCGATGTTTGGGTTTTCGAGCATCTATATAATTTTTGAAGAAGACGTCGAATTTTACTGGAGTCGTTCACGTATTCTCGAAAAACTCAACTCGTTACCAAGTGGTTTATTACCAGAGGGCGTTAATCCAACTTTAGGACCCGATGCCACAGGTTTAGGACAAGTTTATTGGTACACATTAGAGGGTAGAGATAAAGACGGAAACGTAACTGGCGGTTGGGATTTACACGAACTACGAAGCATACAAGATTACTATGTAAAATACGCCTTATCGTCGGCAGGTGGTGTGTCTGAAGTAGCATCAATTGGTGGATATGTTCAAGAATATCAAATTGACGTAAACCCTGAATTAATGCGTCAATATAATATCAATCTGCAACAGGTTGTAAAAGCTGTAAAACAAAGCAACCAAGATATCGGAGCGCAAACCATAGAAATTAATCAAGTAGAATATTTGGTGCGTGGTTTAGGTTATATCACATCTATAAAAGATATCGAAAATGCGGTAGTTTCATCAGCAAATTACACACCAATTAAAATACAAGACATCGCCAAAGTATCGCTCGGCGCAAAAACTCGTAGAGGAATTTTAGACAAAGAGGGCGCAGAAGTTGTAGGCGGTGTTGTGGTGGCACGTTATGGTGCAAATCCGTTAGAGGTTATCAATAATACCAAAAAAAAAATTAAAGAATTAAGCGCAGGATTACCCTCAAAAGTGTTGGCAGACGGCACAATATCACAGTTAACCATTGTACCGTTTTACGACCGTTCTGAACTTATTCAAGAAACATTAGGTACGCTTAACGAAGCGCTTACATTAGAAATACTCATTACCATTTTAGTAATTATTGTAATGGTATATAATTTACGAGCATCCATTTTAATTTCGAGCTTGTTACCTGTGGCGGTTTTAATGGTATTTATCGCAATGAAAACCTTTGGTATTGATGCCAATATCGTAGCCTTATCAGGAATTGCAATCGCAATCGGAACAATGGTAGATGTAGGCGTAATTCTATCAGAAAACATCTTAAATCATTTAGAAAAAAATGAAAATAATTTACCAATCAATACCGTAGTTTACAATGCTACTGCCGAAGTTTCAGGCGCTATTGTTACCGCAGTAATGACCACTATAATTAGCTTTTTACCAGTATTTACAATGGTTGGCGCAGAAGGTAAATTATTTAGTCCGTTGGCTTTTACCAAAACCTTTGCACTTATTATGGCATTGGTGGTGGCGTTGTTTTTAATTCCGCCATTTGCAACTATCATTTTTAAACGAAGAAGTATTACCAAAAACCTATCGTACATCATCAATGCTGTATTAATTGGTTTGGGTATTATTTCTATTGTTTTCGGAAACTGGTTAGGAATACTCTTAATCGCTTTCGGCAGTACAGGCATTTTAAAACTACAACAAAAAGTTTCCAACAAACAAGTAAACCTTATTAATATAGTTATTGCATCATTAGCTATTGTGTTTTTATTGGCTGAATATTGGCGACCTTTAGGTGTAGGCAAGAGCTTATTGTTAAACCTGTTGTTTGTGGCTATAATCTGTTTCGGGTTGTTAGGCGCATTCTCACTATTACGCAAATATTATACTCAAATTTTACAATGGGCATTAGCAAACAAAATGCTCTTTTTGGCAATTCCAACCACCATTAGCATTCTCGGATTTTTAATTTTCAAAAACACAGGAAAAGAGTTTATGCCCTCTTTAAACGAAGGCTCGTTTTTACTAATGCCAACCTCAATGCCACATTCGGGCGTTGAAGAAAATAAACGTGTTTTACAACAGTTGGATATGGGTGTTGCCAATATTCCTGAAATAAAAACGGTAGTTGGTAAAGCAGGACGAACCGAATCAGCTTTAGACCCTGCTCCACTTTCAATGTATGAAAATGTAATTATTTACAAACCCGAATATGCACTTAATAACCACGGCGAACGTCAACGTTATCAAATAAATAAAGACGGATTATTTGTATTGAAAAATGGCAAAACAGTGGCCAATCCAAATTCGACCTATGCGACTTCTAAAATTATTTTTTCTGATGTTTCTACAGATGAATTAATTGAAGATAACGACGGCGAGTTTTACCGAAATTGGCGACCTAACATAAAATCTACCGACGATATTTGGAACGAAATAATTAAGGCAACCAAAATACCAGGCGTTACATCTGCACCAAAATTGCAACCTATCGAAACCCGATTGGTAATGCTACAAACGGGGATGCGTGCGCCAATGGGTATCAAAGTAAAAGGACAAAATTTAAAAGAAATTGAAGCCTTTGGTGTGCAATTAGAAAGCATTTTAAAAACAGTAACAGGTGTTAAAAAAGAAGCTGTTTTTGCTGATCGAATTGTAGGAAAACCATATCTGTTAATCGACATCAACAGAGAGAAAATAGCACGTTATGGTGTTTCTATTCAAGAGGTACAAGATGTTTTAAAAGTTGCCGTTGGTGGTATGTCATTAACCCAAACCGTCGAGGGACGAGAGCGTTACGGCGTACGTGTTCGTTACCCAAGAGAACTACGAACCACACCAACCGATTTAGAACAAATTTATGTACCTATAAACAAAGGAAATTCTGTACCATTAAGTGAGTTAGCAACTATTCGTTACGAACAAGGCGCACAAGTAATTAAAAGTGAAGACACCTTTCTAATTGGCTACGTGTTGTTTGATAAACTTAACGATTTTGCCGAAGTAACCGTGGTTGAAAATGCGCAAAAAGTCATTCAGCAAAAAATAGAAAGTGGCAAATTAATTGTACCAAAAGGTATTAATTTTCAATTTACAGGAACATACGAAAATCAGATACGAGCTGAAAAAACCTTATCCTTAGTTGTACCATTGGCATTGCTTATCATTTTCATCATTTTATATTTTCAGTTCCGTTCAGCAACCACTTCTTTAATGGTGTTTACAGCAATTATTGTAGCCTTTGCAGGCGGATTTATAATGATGTGGCTTTACGGACAATCGTGGTTTCTAGACTTTAGCGTTTTTGGGCAAAATATTCGAGAGCTGTTCCAAATGCACCCAATTAATTTAAGTGTAGCAGTTTGGGTAGGTTTTATTGCCTTATTTGGTATTGCCACCGACGACGGTGTAGTAATGGCAACCTATTTAAAACAAACCTTTGCCAAAAATGAACCAAAAACAAAAACCGATATACGAAAATCGGTTGTAGAAGCAGGCGAAAAACGTATCAGACCGTGTTTAATGACAACGGCAACAACCGTATTGGCATTACTGCCTGTACTAACATCGACAGGACGAGGAAGCGATATTATGATACCAATGGCAATTCCTGCCTTTGGAGGTATGATTATCGACGTTGCATCCTATTTTTTACTGCCTGTATTGTATAGTTTACGAGAAGAATTTTTATTAAAAAGAAAGACAATAAATGAAAACTAAAAACATATTATCCATATTATTCATTCTTATGTTTAGTGGATTTTCTTATGCACAAGAACTACAATCGCTTATTGATGAAGCCTTGGCAAATAATCCAAAAATTAAACAGTTTGAATTGCAATACAAACGTGTTTCAGAAAAGGTAAACGAAGTAAATACCTTACCCAATACCAACATTGCCATAGGTTATTTTGTAAGCGAACCCGAAACGCGAACAGGCGCACAACGATTTAAAGTTTCAATAAACCAAATGTTGCCTTGGTTTGGTACAATTAGTTCGAGAGAAGATTATGTAAGTTCCTTAGCCGATGCCAAGTTTGAAGATATTACCATTGCTAAACGACAATTAATCGCGTCGATATCAACTTCGTTTTACAATTTGTACGCAATTAAGGCTAAACAGCAGGTTTTAACCGAAAACATTAACTTGCTAAAAACCTACGAAACTATGGCGTTAACGTCGGTTGAAGTTGGTAAAGCATCTGCCGTAGATGTCTTGCGTTTACAAATGCGACAAAACGATTTAAACCAATCCAAAGCCATTTTACAACAACAATTTTTAGCTGAACAAACAGCCTTTAACAAGCTATTAAACAGAGATAAAAACACAGCGATAAATGTGGTTTCAGAATTAGAAATCCCGTTGAACGACAGCACAATAAATACAGATAGTTTACAATTTCATCCTGAATTAATAAAGTACGACAAGTTTTATCAATCAGTTGAAAAATCTGAACTATTAAACCAAAAGGAAAGTAGCCCAATGATAGGTTTCGGGTTAGATTATGTTAACGTTACCCAACGTCCTGATATGAATTTTAACGATAACGGAAAAGATATTGTAATGCCAATGGTATCGTTTTCTATTCCAATTTTCAATAAAAAATATAAGTCGAAAACCAAACAAAACGAAATTCAGCAAGAAGAATTTAACAGTCAAAAACAAGAGCGATTTAACAGGTTAGAAACCTTGTTAGATAAAGCAATTAAAGAGCGTACATCGGCAAGAATACGCAAAAACACACAAAGCAAAAACTTGAAACAAGCAAAAAATGCCGAAACCATTCTTGTTAAAAGCTACGAAACAGGCACGATTGATTTTAACGATGTTCTCGATATTCAAGAATTGCAGTTAAAGTTTCAGTTAAACCAAATTAAGGCGGTGCAAAATTATTATGTACAAAGCACCATTATTAACTATTTAATTCAGTAAAAATGAAACACACATATAAAATTGACGGAATGACTTGCGGAAGCTGTAAAGCTAACGTAGAAAAAAGTTTAGATAGTTTAGATAACGTTACCGATGTAAAGGTAAATCTTGAAAATAAAGAAGCTGAAATAACTATGAGTAAGCATATTGGTTTATCAGATTTGCAAAATGTATTGAAAGAAAAATACACCATTTCTGAAAAACTACCTGTTAAAAAGGTAGCTACAAACACCTTTTCGGACTTTGAAATGACACAAGAAAAAAGCAAATTCGAGCAATTAAAACCCTTGTTTTTAATCTTATTATACATTACAGTAGCAAGTATATTGTTACACTATAAAAATTGGAGTTGGCGTGAGTTTATGCTCGATTTTATGGGCTTATTTTATATCATATTCAGTTTTTTTAAAATGTTAGATTTAAAAGGTTTTCCAGATAGTTTTAGAATGTACGACCCGTTAGCAAAACGAGTGCCTGTATATGCCAAAGTTTATCCATTTATAGAAACTATTTTAGGGTTGATGTTTTTAATGCGATTTGAAATTAACATAGCACTAATTATAACCATTTTCGTATTGGGAATAACTACCGTGGGTGTAACCAAAACATTACTTGATAAAAAGGCAATTCGTTGTGCGTGTTTAGGTACAGCTTTAAAACTACCAATGACCGAAGCAACTTTTATAGAAAACGCTATTATGTTAGTAATGGCTGTATTAATGTTAATCTTTTAAAAAATGAAAAAATACATCATATACATTATAATTTTAATGGTAGGATTAATTTTTGGAAAACTATTCTTTGGTAATTCATCAGATAACGAAACAAACCACAATCATCAAGCCGAAAGTAACTTATCGCAAAAATGGACATGTTCAATGCACCCACAAATTATGCAACCCGAAGCAGGCGATTGTCCAATTTGTGGTATGGATTTAATTCCTGCCGAAGCTGATGCAGACGGTTTATCGCCTAATCAATTTAAACTTACAAAAAACGCAATGGCGTTGGCAAACGTGCAAACTACCATTATTGGTAATGCTACTGCTAATTCGGATAATGGAATAACCTTATCAGGAAAAATTGCCGAAAACGAAAAAGCCAACGCAGTACAAGTAAGTTATTTTACAGGACGAATAGAACGTTTAAATATCAGTTTTACAGGCGAAAGTATTAGAAAAGGGCAACTTTTAGCCACCATTTATTCACCCGAATTGGTTAAAGCACAACAAGAACTACTAACAGCATCTACCTTAAAAGAAACACAACCTGCATTGTATAAAGCAGTGCGTAATAAGTTAAAATTATGGAAGCTGTCTGACAACCAAATCAATCAAATTGAAAGTTCTAAAAAGGTAAAAGAAAATTTTCCTGTGTACGCTACTGTATCAGGAACAGTTTCAGAAAAATTAGTAGAACAAGGAGATTATACAAAACAAGGGCAACCGTTATTAAAAATTGCCAATTTGAATACGGTTTGGGCAAACTTTGATGTGTACGAAAATCAAGTTAGTAATTTCAAAGTTGGACAAGCTATTGCTATTTCTACAAATGCGTATCCTAACGAAGTTTTTAATGCTAAAATTTCGTTTATCAATCCTGTTCTAAATCCACAAACACGTACCGTAACTGTTCGAGCGGTTTTAAACAATCAAAAAGAACTCTTTAAACCCGAAATGTTTGTAACAGGAAAAGTAGATGCCACAGTAAAAGAAACCAAAGCACAATTATTGATACCTGCATCGGCTGTTTTATGGACAGGAAAACGCTCAATAGTATATGTAAAACCAGATACCAACAATCCTATTTTTGAAATGAGAGAAATAGTATTAGGTAACAAATTAGGCGATAATTATGAAGTAAAAAATGGCTTACAATCAGGCGACGAAGTGGTAACCAATGGTGTATTTACTATTGATGCATCGGCACAATTACAAGGAAAAAAGTCGATGATGAACCATAAAAAAGAAATGAATGAACAGTTTGAAGTGAGCAAAAAATTCACATCGCAATTACAAACTGCCTACGATGCGTACATCAAACTAAAAGATAACCTTATAAAATCGGATGCTGAATTATCAAAAAATAGTGCATCAACTTTAAATAAGGCATTACAAAATATCAATATGAAATTGCTAACCACTAACGAAGCTCACAAGCAATGGATGCCGTTAGTTAAAACACTAAAATCAAGTAGTAATGCCATTACCAATTCCGATGATATTAAAGTGCAACGAAATCAATTTAAAATACTTTCAGAGTATTTTATTTTGGCTGTACAGTCGTTCGGAATTAACGAGGTTAGCTACAAGCAATATTGCTCAATGGCAGATAGCGACAAAGGTGCATATTGGTTAAGTAAAGAAAAACTAGTATTAAATCCGTATTTCGGCGATATGATGCTGAAATGTGGCGAAGTAAAACAAGTAATAAATAACAAGTAAATTTTTAAACAATGAAAAAAGTAATGTTAAGCGTAGCAATTATAACTACAATGAGTTTAGTAAGTTGTAAAAACGAAACAAAAAAAGAAACAACTATAACAGAGCAAACAATAACCAAACAAGTAGCCTCTACCCAAACAACATTTGGTGTTCGTGGTAACTGCGGAATGTGTAAAAATACCATTGAAAAAGCGGTTAATAGTATTGATGGAGTAACATCAGCTGAATGGGATAAATTAAAGAAGCAAATAAATGTTTCGTATGATGAATCTAAAACAAATTTGAATGCAATCCATAAAGCAATTGTTAATTCAGGTTATGATACAGATAAAGTGATGGGAAGTGAATCTGCTTATAAAAATTTACCTGCATGTTGTAAATATGATCATGAAATGGAGATGAGTTTAAAAGGAGAAGTAAAAGAAGATGAAAATTCAAATCATTAAGTTGTAATGTCATCTAAACTGACACCTATAAACAACAAACCCTGTAAACATAATACTTACAGGGTTTATTTGTGGAGACGCCGAGTAGGAAAGGTGTATTTTTTATGTTTTCTATTTAATCTGTTTTTACCGATTTTAGATCATAACAAAACCCCTACAACACTTTACCAACAAGGATTTAGATTAAGTTGACACTTGGTAGTTAAAAGGATTGCCCCTCTCTGATAAAACTCGTAACTTAATCCAAAATATATGTATTTGAGCCCCTCCTCAGCACCACCTGATTCCTACAGAAAACTTACCAAATCTATTTATTATGGCAAGTGTAAAGTTTTTTATAAAAGGGAAAAGTAATCCTACTACAATTTATGTTCGATTATCCGCTTCTAATAGAATATTGTTAAGAAAAAGTACTTCACTATTAATTAATCCTGATTTTTTTAATAGAAAAAAAGGAGTTGTTAAATTGATAAAAGCTAATGAAGGTTTAATTAATTTAAATAATGATTTAGAAGCTTTAAAAATTAAAATAATAACTTCTTATAATAAGGAAATATCAAAAGGTGTTAATATAAACTCATTGTGGTTAACTAGCATTATAGATGTGCATTTCGATAGGGTAAAAGAAAGTAAATTAGACTTTATAATAAATTATGCAGATGATTTTATAAAAAGGCTACCTACTAAAACTAATCCAAAAGGAGGAGTTGGAGTTTCAATAGCTACTATTAAGAAATATAAAACTATTAGAAGAAAATTAAGAAAATATGAAATCAGTAGAAAGTTAAAATTAAAACTAACAGATATTAATTTAAGTTTTAGAGAGGATTATTTAAAATTCTTATTAGTTGATGAAAGAATGAGTATGAATACTGCTGGAAGAGATATCAAATTTGTTAAAACCATTTGTTTAGACGCTAAAAATAATGGTATCGAGGTTAGTTCTCAGTTAGAATCAATAAAAGGTTTTTCAGTTAAGGTTGAAAGTATATTTTTAAATTTTGATGAGATAGAAATTATAAGTAATACTAAGTTTTTAGATGAGAACTTATCAAATGCGAGAGATTGGTTAGTTATGGGCTGTTATCTAGGTCAAAGAGTTAGTGATTTGTTGGTTATGAGAAAAGAAAATATAAAGGAAAAAGGAAATCTTAAAGTTATTGAACTTACTCAAAAAAAGACAAAGAAAAAAGTAAATGTTTTATTACATCCAAAGGTTATTGAAATATTAGAAAGAAGGAATTGGGAGTTTCCTAAAACGTTTTCTAATAATTTGGAAAGTAATAAAACATTATTTAATAAATATATAAAGGAAGTAGCAAGAGAGGCTGGTTTAATTTATAAAGTAGCAGGAGGAAAGGTGAATAAAAAAACTAATCGTAAAGAGAAAGGGGTATATAAAAAATATGAATTAATTACTTCTCATATTTGTCGTAGAAGTTTTGCTAGTAATTATTATGCAACTGTTCCAACACCTTTATTGATGAGTGTTACTGGGCATTCTACAGAGAAAGATTTTCTTTTGTATATCGGTAAAACATCTGCTGATTATGTTGATAATTTAGCAAAATATTGGGGGTTATAAAGTAATGAAAAATGATTTCTATTTAGGTATATTTATCAAATAAATTGTAACGAAACTCCAAGTCATTTGAAGTACTTAGCTTTTTCTGAGAGGAGTATAATAAATTAAAAATGTAAATGGGAAAATCTATAGAACTTTTAAAAAATTACTCAAAGGAGAAGCATCGTGATTTACTGTACTCAACCTTTGATGTTATTCCATTTTCTATTCATACTATTAATAGTGAAGTATGGGAAGAAGAACTTTGGCTTAATGGACATGAGGTTCCATATGTGTCATTAACACATCTATTAGATTCTTATGATTGTTTACCTGAAAGACCTGATATGGGATTTACTTTTCTATGGAAAGCAATAAATAATACATACAAAGAACTTGGTGTAAATAAAAAGATTTTGCAATCAGACACATCAAGACTTTCCGACTCAGATGGGATAAATTATTTAATTAATGAGATTGATAATATAAAAACATTGTCAGTATCAACAGAGTACTCAGTTTTAGAGTTAATAGAGGAGTATGTTAGTTTAATGCCTATGAAGCCTTTAAAATTTGTTAGTAATTATGTTTTAAAAGGAAATACTATGGAAAACTCAAATATTTTACCAATATTAAGAGGTTCATCATATGCATCATTTAAATCAAATCATAGTGATATTTTTAATAAAATTAAAAACACTTATGGTAATGCATATAATAATATTACAAATCCAGTAATTGTAAATAGTAAATGTAATTTAAATATTACTGAATTTGAAAAATCAAAATCTATACCTAAAAGTCTTGCTGTAAAATTAAGAGAATTGTTAGTTAATAGAACATCAATTATAAGTAATTCTAATCAGAGTCAAGACTACACATTATCTCTTTCTGATGATAAAGAATATTTTAAGTTTCTAATTAAAACTATTTTATATGCTATAAGAAATAATAGTGTACATGGTAATCTGGTTTCTAGATTAAACAGTGAGTACTCATCTGTAGGTTCACTTAAAACAGCTATTTATATTTATTTTTTAGGTCATTTATTCTTATCACTAGGGTTATATATTAATGATAAAATAGAAGTTAATAATTTATCAAATAATATTAAAAACCTTGAATTGCTTAAATCTTTATTGTAATTTTTAATCGTATTCAAAGTAAGTTTTCAAGAGTTTTATTGTTGCTTATAAAGTTTGAAGTAGATTTAATAGGTCAGGGAGATAGTAAATATTAATATTTTAATTTGGATGAAATTAAAAAAAGCAGAGTTTGAAAATTTAAGAAAAAGAGTTCAAAAGATTAGCGTCGATTTAATGAGACATGAAAATAAAAATCATGCAAAAGTGGGCTTTCCAATAACGAACTATAGGAAATGCGAAATTGATGGAAAACCTTTTTATTATACTGGGTCAAATATATTTTTGATTTTAGTTGAAGAGGTACTGATTAAAGCGAGAAAAATTTTCCCGAAAAATTTTGGTAATGGGAATGCAGTAAGTGTATTACATGCTTTAAACAAAACTAGATTTTTGTGTAATAATTTAAAAGATGCTATTAGAGTTTATGGAAATGAAAATTTTATTTTAGTTTTTGATAATGAAAATGAAGAAGAAGAAAACAGAATTCTTAGAATTGATTTGTTTAGGCAGTTAAATAAAATAAGACATAAGAAAAGAAGATATGATTTTACAGGAGGTTTGTTCCATGTTTTAAAACATTTTAGTATTAATAATGAACCATTATCTACAGGAACAGATATTAATAATGTAGAGACACCTACAGATGTAATTAAATTAATTATTAAAGCATTTTACTTATTTTCTGGAAAATTTGATGAAGACGACAGTAATAAATACACAGTAATAGAACCTTTAGATGATAAAAATGAAATGTGTTATGTTTTTTACTTTGAAGAAGTGACTAGAGTCTTTTTTCTTAAAACAGTATTTAAAAGAAAGATTAAAATTTAACTTTATAAGGGAGAGAGTTAGTTTATCAGTAAAACAAAGTAAACAAAGGTGTTTTGAAATAGTACTTCTTTATAAAAAAGAAGCTTACAGATATAAAATAATAAAGAATAGGCGTAACAATGGATAAATTAGAGCTAATCCCAGTTGAAAAATTACTACAGAAAGATTTTTTTATACCTTCCTATCAGAGAGGGTATCGTTGGAAAGAAAGACAAGTAATAGATTTATTAGAAGATGTTCTTGAGTTTCAAAACAAAGGAAAGCTGAGAGAGGAAGGTGAGTTTTATTGTTTACAACCTTTAGTAATTACAAGGAAAGAAATAAAAGGTAAATTGAAATGGGAAGTAATAGATGGTCAACAAAGGTTAACCACTCTCTATCTAATATTAACTTATTTTAAAAGTTTACTAATAGAAGAGCATGGAATTGAAGGATTATATACAATTGACTATGAAACAAGACAAGGAAGTTGGTCTTTTTTAGAAAAAATAGAATCGAGTGGTGAAATTAGTAAAGAAAATCCTGATTATTACCATATTAGTATGGCTTATAGAACAATAGTTGATTGGTTTTCTGATAAGATAAAAAATAAAGAAGGCAAAAAAAGATTTTCAAAAAGGCAATATTTAGAAAGTTTGATACTAACTGATGTAAATGAAAGTGATATAGATACTGCTAATAACGTTCGTTTTATTTGGTATGAAGTTCAAACTAAGGATGAGTTAGAAGCAAAAAGTATCTTCACAAGAATAAACATGGGGAAAATACCACTTACAAACGCAGAACTTATAAAAGCACTTTTTTTTATAAATGGGACTAATTCAAGTAAAGAAAGAGAAAAGCATCAGCAAAAACTAGCCTATGAATGGGACGGTATTGAAAAAAGCTTGCAAAATAAAGATTTTTGGTTTTTTCTGAACAAAGTAAATTATTCAAAACCAACTAAAATTGAATTTATATTTGATTTAATAGCAAATAAATACAAAGAGAAGGTCTCCATTAAAGTTAACAAAGACATTGATAAGTATTATACGTTTTATGTTTTTAATAATTTGATTAGTAGCGGAGTGGTGTCAAAAGAGGAGTTGTGGAAAGAAGTAAAAGTGTATTCTAAAACTTTTGATGAGTGGTTTAGAAATAATGAATATTATCATCTAATCGGGTATTTGATACATACAGGGAAAGATATTGAACTCATAAAAGAATTATCAAATAATATATCAAAATCAGGGTTTAAAAAAGAATTATTTAAACTAATTAAAGGAGGTATTCAATTAAATTTTGAGAAAAATAAAATCGAAAATTTAATTGAATTGTCTTATCAGGATAATAGTCAAATTATAAGGGATTTATTACTTCTTTTTAACGTTGTGTCAACAATGGATAGCAAATATTCAAAATTTCCATTTGAAAGATATGTGTATGAAAAATGGAGTTTGGAACACATTCATGCACAAAACTCTGAAGATTTAAAGATAGATAAACATAGGAAGTCGCTTTTAGAAGAACAAAAAATATATTTTAAAAGTTTGAAAGAAGAAAATTTAACTAGTAAAATAATTGAAATTTTAGAAAGTGATGTTATAAATGTTGACTTGTTTACTAATTTACAGGAAGAAATTTTTAAAAAGTATACAAAAGATGAAAATGTAAATATTCATTCCATTGATAATATGGCTCTTTTGGCAAGAGCTGATAATTCAGTTTTAAACAATAATATTTTTCCTATTAAAAGGGACAAAATAATTGAACTTGATGAAAAAGGTTCTTTTATTCCAATCTGTACTAAAAATGTTTTTCTAAAGTATTATAGTAAAGATGTCATTCAAAATTCTGAATGGACAAAAAAAGATAGGAAAGCTTATTTAATTGAAATTAAGAAAAAAATAGCTAATTATTTGCCACATGAAGAAGGGAAGAATGAAAACTAAATATACTTTTTGGGAATTGTTAAGTAACTATAGAATAGAAATTCCTAAAATTCAACGTGATTATGCGCAAGGAAGAAAAGAGCCAGATATTATTAATATAGTTGATACTTTTCTTGAAGATATAAAGAAATCAATAATAGAGCATAAGGAATTGAACCTTGATTTTGTTTATGGAAAAGTTGAGGATACAGTTTTGATACCTCTAGATGGTCAACAACGTTTAACCACATTGTTTTTAATTCACTGGTATATTGCTTTAAAAGAGAATAAACTAACAAGTGAAGTGAAATCTATTCTGTTAAAATTCTCTTACGAGACTAGAGTTAGTTCAGAAGATTTTTGTAAATACCTAGTATCTGAAAATATTGATTATAGTATAATAAACAATAATATTAGTGATGAAATAACAGATAGTGAATGGTTCTTTCTATCATGGGAATTTGACCCGACTGTCTCAGCGATGCTGAATATGTTAGATTTAATACACGATAAATTTAAAAGAGTTAAAGAGAAAATATTTGATAAGTTAGTTGAGGGAATTAATGTAACTTTTCAATTTTTACCATTAGAGCAATTTAAATTAACTGATGAGCTTTATATAAAGATGAATGCAAGAGGTAAGCCTCTTACTGAGTTTGAAAATTTTAAAGCTAATTTTTCTCAATATTTAACAAGACTAGAAGATAAGTCTAAATTAGATAATGAATGGTTAGATGTTTTTTGGGATTTTGAAAAAAATAATGAGACTGAAATTTTAACAGATAATGTAGATAAACAGTTCTTTAGTTTTTTTAAAAATATTACTTTAAATTTTTACACAGAAGAAAATTATATTGATAAAGATTTTATAGATAATTATAATCTTTTTAAAAATTATAATAATGTTTATGATAGTGAAAAATATATTTCTGAAATTATAAGTGTTTTTAATGGACTTATAACTTATAACGATACAGAAGATGTTTTTAAAAACTTCCTATCTTCTTCTGTAAATTATTGGGAAAGATTAAGGTTTTATTCATTGTCTAAGTTTTTTATCCAATTTGGTCAAGTAGATAAAGAAAATGTTGAGTATTTAAATAAATGGATGAGAATAACAGGGAATCTAATAAATAATACACTTATTCAAAGTCCTTCTAATTATGTAGATGCAATTCGTTCTGTAAATGATTTAAGTGCTAATATTTCTACTATTTATGAGTTTGTAAGTAATTCAAATGAAAAAATAAAATATTTTTCAAGAATACAGATAAATGAAGAAAATCAGAAAGCTAAACTAATTTTAAATGATTTAAGATGGGAAAGTATTTTGATTAGCATTGAGAAACATTCTTATTTTGATGGTCAAGTAGGTTTTCTTTTAGATTTCTCTAGAAATAATGAGGGTAAACATGAAAAAAAATATTTTAAAGAGTATTCTCTAAAATCTATCAAATTATTTAGTGAACAATTTAGTGAGGGTTATGATTTTCTATTTCAGAGAGCTTTATTAGTAAAAGGTGATTATTTAGTTGATAAAAATCAAAACAAAACATTTTGTTTATTTGATAAAGCATTAAGGACTAAAAATGATAATTGGCGAAAAGTATTTAATGATGAGCGGAAAAAACTTTACCTGAAAGAATTATTAGATGAAATTGACGATTCAAATATTGAGTTAAGTTTAAAGAAAGTTATTGATAATAATACGGTTAAAGATTGGAGAAAATCGATAATTGAAGACCCTTCAAATATAGCTTATTGTCAATATCGAGAAATAAGACAGTATTCTGATAATAATGTTTACTTATTATCCAAAAGACAAATGAATGGGCGTCATAAAGAAATATATAGTTGGGATTTATTTAAAAGAGAATTTCAGCACAAGAATTTTTTTCCTTTTAAAAATGTTTGGTATTGGGAAAGTACATCTTGGGAAGAGCCTTGTATAATAATATCAGAATTTAATTATAATGGAGGTAGGTTTGTGTTTGAAATTGAGTTTGACGATAGAAATAATAAATACAGAGTGTCATTCAAAGATAGAAATGAAGGAGCATTTCCAGATATAATTATAAAAATTTTAAAGAAATTTGGATTTAAAAATGATTTCTTAAGCTTGAAAGAAGATAAGTTGTCTGATAAAATTAAAGAAATAAGTTTAGAGTTATCGAACCTCAATAAAGATTAAGTTACGAGTTTTATCAGAGAGGGGCAATCCTTTTAACTACCAAGTGTCAACTTAATCTAAATCCTTGTTGGTAAAGTGTTGTAGGGGTTTTGTTATGATCTAAAATCGGTAAAAACAGATTAAATAGAAAACATAAAAAATACACCTTTCCTACTCGGCGTCTCCACAAATAACCTCGTAAGTCATTGATTTTGCGAGGTTTTTTATTTTAGTGGTGCTCCATAGTATAATTTTTTGATAAAAAACGTCTCAGAACTTCATTTTCCTTTAGAAAACTTTTCTTCAAATATAGATAAAATTTAAATTTTACTTAGAAGGAGACATTGAGAAGTATGAAATACAAATTATGGTCTGATGATTTGATTTAAATACTTAAATATATTTGTCAGACTATTATTTGTAAAAGTATTCTAAAACTAATTCTAATAATTATTTTGAGCGGTATAGAAGCACATTCGTAATAGCTTTATCAAGCTTAATTAAATTGTATGTTTAATCAATATAATTTGAAAACCGTAGTTTTAATCTTA
Organism: Tenacibaculum sp. MAR_2010_89; assembly: GCF_900105985.1. Taxonomy (NCBI): domain Bacteria; kingdom Pseudomonadati; phylum Bacteroidota; class Flavobacteriia; order Flavobacteriales; family Flavobacteriaceae; genus Tenacibaculum; species Tenacibaculum sp. MAR_2010_89. The sequence continues at coordinate 315,364 of NZ_FNUB01000004.1, forward strand.
GGAAAAAAAGATAGAATAGAATTTTACTAGAATTAAGTATAATGATTTTGTTGTTAATTATATTTATTCAGTAAGGAAAGTTGTTTAACAAATTATAGCCTGAGGTTCGTTTAAATACTTAAATAATTTTATTAAGCCATAATTTGTAAAAGTATGATAACAATTAATTCATTTATTTTCTTTTTAAAAAGTAGAAATGACATTAAAACGACAATATATAATCTATTAGTATCAATACCTGTTAAACTATGTTTTAGTAATAAAAAATATAGAACAAATTATGGTCTGAGGTTTAGGTTTAAATACTTAAAAATATTTATCAAACCATAATTTGTAAAAAATAGATTAAACATTTTATAAAAGTTTAAAATTTAGGATTAAGCTAATTTTCTTCTTTCCAAATAACATTATAAAACCAATTCATTAATTTCATTCAGCGGAATTTTTCTATAAACTGTAAAATTCATACACTGATTAGTTTTTTCTTTTTTCTTAAAATTATTAATCTTGGTATAATCATAACTTTCAAGGCTCAGCATTTTATCTAAAATCCCTTTTTCAAGTAATTTAGAATGTAATAATTTTAAACTTTTTGCAAGAAATACTTCTTTAGTTTTATTATCTATTATTGCATAAGCAAAATTAGAACGCTTGTTTTCTGTTTGACTTTTGAACTCTATTAACTTATCCCTGTATACATCAATAAATTCAGATAATAATAGTTTATACTGTTTTTCTCATTAAATCCTTCACCATATTAAAAACCATTGCATTAAACTCTTCCTTAGCTTCAGCATTATCATTAATTATTTTATAGAAATCAAAATTTGTGGTAATATGTTTCAGTAATTCTTCCTGTGCTATTTTATCACTTGTAATACGTGCATTTTGTTCATCAGAATGATGTATAGAGTTTAACATATCCTCATTTTTAGCTACGCCATTGACTACACTTTCTGCCATCTGTCTAACCTTGTCTGCATCTTCAAATTCAGTTCCATAACGCTCATTAAATGATTTTATAATATTAGAAAGTTGGTCTATCTCAGGCTCATTAACACTACCTCTCATTTCTGTAGGTATAGCTTTTAAATCTTCACCTTGCTCCATTGCAATATTAGAAGTAGCTTCTAACTGTAAACGGTAACTATCCATATCAATATTGTCTAATACTCCTTGTGATAAATCTGGTTCTACATCTGTAACTAATTTATTTTGCAAATGATTTAAGAATATATACAAACGTTCTAAGTAGGCATTTTCGAAATCAACAATTTGTGATAAGAAAATATATAAACGTACATAAGTTTTTACTTTAGCTCTAAAATCAGCTTGCTCTTCTTCATCTAACTCACCTCTATATATAGTGCTTGACTGGTCTAATATAGCATGTAACTGGTCTATAGGTACATTAGCTAATATTTTATTTGAGAACTCTTCAATTTGTTCACGAGAATATACTTGAAAATTATCCAAAGCATCTTGTAAATCAAATAATTTATTAGGGTCAGTTCCTTCCCCTAAGATTGTACTTTCAAAATAAGGAGAAAAAGCTTTTCGTATTTCATCGGAAGAGTTTGCAAAATCTAATACAAAAGTATCCTTTTTTAAGGGGTGGCTTCTATTTAAACGAGATAATGTTTGAACTGCATTTACTCCTCCCAACTTTTTATCTACATACATTGTATGTAGTAATGGTTGGTCAAATCCAGTTTGAAATTTATTAGCTACCAATAAAAATTTATACTCATCTTTTTCAAATTCTTCAGGAATATCACCACTAGGAAAGCTATTTAAACTGGATTCTGTTTCTCCATCTACTTCTCCAGAAAACCCTACAATTGCTTTATAAGGACTGTTAATAGATTTTAAATAAGTATCAAAAGCATGCTTATACTCTACCGCTTTAGCTCGACTACTTGTAACCACCATTGCTTTAGCTTTACCTTGCATTTTTTTCTTTCGGATAACATTATTAATAAAATGCTCTATCATTAAGATAGATTTCTTTTTTATGGCATGGTCATGAGCTTCTACATAAGCTTTTAATTTTTTTTGAGCTCTTTTCTTATCATATTCGGGGTCGTCTTCTATTTTTTTTAATAGAGCGTAAAAACTCTGGTAAGTTGTATAATTTAATAATACATCTTTTATAAAACCTTCTTCAATAGCTTGTTTCATCGAATATAAATGAAACGCTCTATATTTAGTTTTACCATCTTGTTCAAATGGTTCTCCAAATAATTCTAAGGTTTTGTTTTTAGGTGTTGCTGTAAAAGCAAAATAACTAGCATTAGGTAATAGTTTTCGAGCTTTTATCATTGCTCTTATAAAATCTTCTCCAGTTACTTCATTACTTTCAGTTTCATCATAATCTTCTAACTCTTTCTCCAACTCTGCTTCATCAGAAACTTTAGCAAGTGTTTCGTTTAATTTACGAGCCATTTGACCACTTAAACTACTATGTGCTTCATCTATTATAATACCAAAATTATTACTAGGTAAATTGCCAATATCCTCAACAATGTATGGGAATTTTTGAATGGTAGTAATAATAATTTTCTTTCCTTCTTCCAAGGCTGTTTTTAGTTGTTTACTACCTTCTGTAATTGCAGCTACTACACCTTTTACTTGCTGATATTGTTTTATATTTTCTCGTATCTGCTTATCTAAAACTCTACGGTCTGTAATTACTATAACAGAATCAAAAATAGTTTTAGTTCCTGCTTTATCGTGTAATCCTACCAGTTGATGAGCTAACCAAGAGATAGAATTACTCTTTCCAGAGCCAGCTGAATGTTGAATTAAATATTTTTGTCCAGCTCCTTTTTCTTGTGCATTTCTTAAAATTTTCGATACGGCAGTTAATTGGTGGAAACGAGGGAAAATAAGTTTTTTAGTTTTCTTTATTTTCTTCTTTCCACTAGCATCTTTATATTCTTTTTCTTCAGTAATTAACTTTGCATAATTTTGTAAAATATTGGTAAGTTTATCTTTAGTTAAAATTTCTTTCCAAAGATAATCTGTTTTTATACCTCCATTTGGTTCATTTCCAGCTCCATTATTACAACCTTTATTAAAAGGTAAAAAATAAGAGCTTTCGCCTTTTAATTGTGTACACATCCAAACCTCTTCAGTATCAACAGCAAAATTGACCACCATTCTTCCTAAACGAAATAATTCTTCATTTGGGTTACGGTCTGTTTTATATTGCTTAATAGCATGTTTTACATTTTGCTTGGTTAGTTCATTTTTTAACTCAAAGCTAATAATTGGTAAACCATTGATAAAAGTAACTATATCTAAAGAGTTTTTATTTTTACTAGAATAATAAACTTGTCTCATTACGGAAAACAAATTAGCATCATATAACTCTTTTGCTTTCTTATTATAAGTAGAGACAGGTTTATCGTAAAACAAACGAATTTTAGTATCCGTAAAACCATCGGTAACTCCTTTACGCAATACCTCAATAATACCTTTAAGTTTTATTTGGTCGTTAATACGTTTGATTATTTTTTGTTGATATAATTCTTTGTGATAGCGTTTTAGTTTTTCTATTGCTTTAGGTTGCGTAGTTTCCAAAAACTGGAATAAAATATCTGTATCGACGCAGTTTACATTATCATAATTTTTTGATGTGCGTAATACATAACCATTTGTATTAATTAAATAGTCTACAATATGTTTTTCAAAACCATTTTCTTTGGTGTTAGTTCTTTTAATCATTGTTAATTAGGGGACTTATAATTTATAGTTTCTTCAGCGACCATTGCTAAAGGTTTTTCAGTTTCGGGTATTTTAAATTCTCTAACGTCTATCTTACCTGTAACCACTTCTGCTATTATAGCATTTTTATATTCCACTACCATGTCTATTTCTTTATTTATGGAAGCAATAATTTTATCTATTTTATTAAGTTCATCATCTATGTAATTAGCTATTTGATTTTGCTCTTCTAACGGTACGTTTGGAAAGTAACTATTTTTTATATCATTATAGTTAAGAGTTTGTCTTACTCCAGAACCAAATGTTTTCATAAATAGAATATCAAATACGTGTAATAACCACTTTAAATACCTTTTATTTAGATTTTCATTGGCTTGAAGAACTATGTAACCTGAACTTACAACAACATCTTTATCAGAGAGTGCAGTTCTAAGGCTTTTAAGGTCAAAATTTAAGTTCAATGGGTTTATTAAAAATTCACCTTTTAATAGTTCCTGATAAGCTGCTTTGGTTTCAATAGGTACTTTTTTATCATCTTTATAAACAACATTTCCAAAACTAATTGAACCACAGTTTAGGTCTGGATTTGAGGTTTTCTTTTTATGAGATAGAATATGTTTTATTTTAATTGTGTCCCAGTTCTCAGGAGTCGACCCCAACCATTGAATGTTACTTGTTTTCATTCTAACATTTTCATCTAGTCCATTTGTTATTGTCTTTATAACCTTGGAAGATTTAAGTTCATTTAACCTTGAAATAGTCTTCTCTTTTTTGGCTATAAAGCGTTCTATTTTTTCTAGTTTGTATTCTAGAAAATTAGCAATAGTATTCTGCTCTTTCAAAGAGACTTTCGGAAAATAACTGTTTTTGATATGAGTGTAACTGAGTGTTTGTCTTACTCCAGACCCCAATGTTTTCATATAAGAAACGTCAAATACGTGTAATAACCACTTTAAATACCTTTTATTTAGATTCTCATTGGCTTGAAGAACTATGTAACCTGAACTTACAACAACATCTTTATCAGAGAGTGCAGTTCTAAGGCTTTTAAGGTCAAAATTTAAGTTCAATGGGTTTATTAAAAATTCACCTTTTAATAGTTCTTGATAAGCTGCTTTGGTTTCAATAGGTACTTTTTTATCATCTTTATAAACAACATTTCCAAAACTAATTGAACCACAGTTTAGGTTTGGATTTGAGGTTTTCTTTTTATGAGATAGAATATGTTTTATTTTACAAACTTCCCAATGTTCAGGAATTTTGTCAAGCCAATCAATGTCAACTTTTTTATATTTTAAATATTTCTCCATTAAGATATAATTTCTTTTAATAAACCATCAGTTTCCTTTTCTAGTTTTATTATATCTAATGTAATGTCATAGGTGCTTCTTATGTTTTTATATTCAAAAAAATATTTAGTAAATGGAATTTCGTAGCCAATTTTAATTTTCTTTTTATCATACCAAGCATCTTCGGTAAAGGGTAATACCTCACGAGCAAAATAATCGTCAATATTTTCAGTGATAGGAACATTTTCAAAATCTTTTAATTCTTTGTTAGATTTTGGATTACCATATTTATCATTTATAATAGAGCCATTTTCGTCTTTTTCTGGTTGATGTATGGTTATCTGATAAAAACCAAAATCTTCATTATTAAATATTTTTGAGTATTCATTTTCTTCAAATTCAAAATAAAGATTTTGAATATCTAAAATATGATTAGGGGACAATTCTACTTTTTTATCTCCTAATCCTTTACGCATTTTATCATAAAACACTGTTGAAGTAGCATTAATTAACTGTACTTTATTTTTACGTTTCTGACTTTTGTTATTGCTTAATATCCATAAGTAAGTTGCAATACCAGTATTATAAAACATATCATTGGGAAGTTGTATAATACATTCTAAAAAATCGTTTTCCAAAATGTATTGTCGTATGCCACTTTCGCCACTTCCTGCATCTCCTGTTATTAAAGCTGACGCATTATGTACAGATGCAATTCTACTACCACCATCTTTAGGGGATTTCATTTTAGATAACATATGTAACATAAACATTAACTGCCCATCACCACTACGAGATGTTAAGCATTTTCTTTCTAATTCACCTTTAAAGTTTTTAATTTCTAGATTAAAACGAGTATCTTTTATTTCTATTTTCTTACCAACTCCTTCGTTTAATTCTTTTTGGTCTTCTTTCCAACTTGTACCATATGGAGGGTTGGTAAGCATAAAATTAAACTTTAAGTTAGGGTCAAAACCATATTTACTAAGTGTAGAGCCAAATTGTATTTTATCTGGGTCTTCTCCTTTTAATAACATATCCGATTTACAAACGGCATACATTTCTCCAGTATTTTCTTGCCCATATAGATGAAAGCTTGCCTTTGACTTTATTTCACCTTCAGGATTGGTTGCATACTTTTTAGATTGTGTAAGCATTGCTCCAGAACCAGCACATGGGTCATATACCAAATATGTTCCTTTTTGTATTTTATCTTTTACAGGTAGATACACCAAGTGAGTCATCAACTCTATGATTTCTCTAGGGGTAAAATGTCGTCCTGCTGCTGCATTAGTTTTTTCATTAAACCTACGAATCAGGTCTTCAAACATATAACCCATTGCCATAGGAGATATTTTTTCTGGACTTAACTCAACTTTAGGACTACAAAATTTTTCTAATAATGAAAAAGTAATTCCCGTAGATTCAAAAGTATCTAATTGGTTACGAAATTTAAATTTTTGAATAATGTCTTGGACATTTTCAGAAAAACCATTTAAATAATCTAAAAAATTAGCATCAATGTTATTAGGGTCTTCTAATAACATTTTCATTGTGTATGGTGAAGTATTATAAAATTCTAATCCAGAACCATGGTCTTTACTGGTTAAAATCCCAGTAAGATTGTCCATTTTACTTTTAAATTCGTTGTGGGTTTTAAGTACTTTGTCTTTTGTTGGCTCTAAAGCCAAATCTAAACGTCTTAAAACCGTCATGGGTAAAATAACGTCTTGGTATTGGTTTTCTAAATATTTGTTTATTAATACATCATCTGCAACTGTCCAGATGAAGTTTATAATTGGCTGTAGACTTTGTGTATCTAAATTCATTTTTTATCCTTCGATTCTACTAAAAGTTCTTTGGCTTCAATGCCTAATATTTCTCCAATTCTATAAAGGTCTTCAATACTAGGTTGTCTTCTGTTTTGAGCGTATGAGTTTACCATATTGTAACTTTTACCCAATTGTTTAGCCAACCAAATTTGCTTAATTCCTTTTTTCTCTAAAACCTCTTTTATACGGTTCATTTTTGAATTGTTGTATTCAAAGTACAAAGTAATAATTTTATTTAAAAACATCTCACAAAATGAGTATAAAATGAATCGTTATATTTAAATTCATTGACTATTAAATTATGTTGCAACCTCATTTATTAATAACATATGAATTTCGAAGAAAAACACCAATACTTAGTCAAAAACATTTATGATGGACTAACAAATCTAAATACTGGTTTTGATAGTCCATACATTTATTATTTTAATGAATCAGATTTTGAAATTATTTTGGATAGAGTCGAAAAACATAATATTACTATATCAGGAATTGAGCCATGGAAAAATGGCGAATACTACGATGTTAGAGTTATGGAAGAGTACCCTGATGATAAGCTATGGTATAGAAAGGTTTTTGAAGATTATAAAGCTTTAAAAGAGAATTTTCAATACGCAGCTAGTTATTTATTACCAAGTAAATAAATAATATCTTATTTTTTTTCTTCAAACTTTAATAATTCTGAAGGGTGCATTAAAAATGCATCAGCTATTCTTTTAAGCATAGATATTTTCATTTCTTGTTTACCTAATTCATATTTACGAAGGTTTTGTGCATCTATACCAGCTTTAAAAGCTATTTCTTCAATAGGTATATTTTTCTCATTTCTTAATTTTCTTATGTGTTTTCCTAATTCAATACAGAACTCTGGAATTTCACGTTTTCGTGTTCGTTTATCCATGAAACAAATCTGCACACAAGAAACCAAAAACAACCAATTGTAATCAATGGGTTGTTTGTAACCTTTTTTGATTATTTTTGCATAAATAATATAACATATAAATTATGAAAAGAACATTAATAGCCAATAAACTAATTTTGTTTATTACCATTTTTTCTAACTTAATTTCATATAGTCAAGAAAAAATAAGATTTATTAATCTAAAAAAATTGAATAGTACTATCTATGAGAAATCAACTAAAGATACAGAACTACCTGATTTTACCTATCCTATAACTGATGAAAATTATTTAGAGAGTATAAAGGATACATTAGCTATTTATAATGAAAAATTAATAGTATTTAAACGTATAGAAGATTTAGAAGAATTGGTTGGTAACTTTCAGCAGCTTAAACTAAACACAAATTCCAAAAAAGAAAGAAAAAAACTTCTGGAAAGGTCATTTAAAATCTATGAACAAAACAAACAAAAAAGGTTAGATTTTTCTCCATTAAAAATAGAGAAATCTGAATTTAAACCTTCTCTTTTTGGTTATTCTTATAATTCAGATGACATAATTTTAAAAACCAAAAAAGTAATTAAGTTTCTGAACGAAAGAGTTATTATTAAGCATAATAAAGAAATACAAGAAAAAATAAGAAATGCTAAAAATAATTTGAGTCAAGGTTTAATTAAGTCATTACCTAAAATAAATAGAAAACTCCAAACTTTAAAAGAAAATACTGATTTAGAGACTATAAAGGGAGAGTATACTCATAAAGGCGTGATATATGTATCTTATAAAAATGATTATTTTAACAAAAGATATAAAGGAGAAATAGTTAATTCTTACATACAAGGGAGTACATATACATATGAATATTATAAAAATATAAATGGTGATGGAAAAGATGTTTATATACGTGACTTTAGATATCCTAAAGAATTTACTATTGAAGCTAATGTTTATAAAACTATATCTGAAGGAGCAAAACAAATGGGTGGTACATTTAATATTACTGCCTTAGATTGGACTATAAAGCTAAAAAATGGGAAAAAGATTAATGTTACAAAGGATATTTATAATGCTTTAGAAGCTAAAAATTATAAATACATTCTAAATAAATCAAAGATACCGTCGAAAGTTAAGTACTATTTAAAACAAGCTACCCCATATTTAAAAACAATGTATAATGGGATTTTAGCTCATAAAAATTGGACATTAACAAAAGCCAAGAAAACTTCATGGATAAATGCTACGAAAAAAGTAAAATTGATTGATAAAAAAATTAGAGCTTTATATGATAATAATGAAGATAATTATTATGATTTTCAAAAATTACTTGATACAAAAACGATAGAAGACAAAACCTATTTTGACACCGTCCTTAATAACTCCAAAAAAATATTAGGGATTATCTAGCTAATTTTAATACTATATTTTAAAAGCCATCTTTTTAAAGATGGTTTTTTTGGGTTTAAACGATTTTAAATAAAAACAAATAAAGACCTGAAAGACAAATACTTAACCTTGTGTTTGATTTATTTAAGCATCACTATAAACCTTCAGTTCTGACAAAAAAATAAAAACTTCGTTATATTGATGTAGAAGGATATTCAAAGTGAATATTCATTAAAAATATTTTATATGAATAAAATAATTATAAAAGCAAATCAAGAAAAAACAATTTTAGATTACGATGTCAAATTCTTTTCAGATTACCATCCAAGGTTTACTAATAAGTATGGAGAAAGAGAAAGAAAAACTATTTATTCTCAACAACCCTTGAAAGAAAGATTTATTACAGCAAATAATAAAATAAACGAACGTTGTAATTATAATGGTAAAAAAGGAAAAGACGAGACTATTAATGGTATATATGCCCATCTTTCTTTAAATGAACTTGTATATGCTATCAATAAATCTTCTGCAAAAAATCACTATTTCATTTTTAAAAAGAAAGAAAAAGGAGAAATTATAAAAGGACATGGGCTTTGCATATCTAAATTACTTCTACAGGGAGGTATAAGTCCTATCAAGAATTCCATTGGTAATGGTTCTCCGTTTTTATTTTACGATATTGATGTAAAAAGTCAATTAGATAAAAAAGAGAATATTACTCTATACTCAGAAGATGGCAAACCAAATGCTTTGAACAAGAATGTTTTTGATTTTATGAAGTCTATATCACTTATAACAGCCCGTTCGTCAAGTGGTCTAGGAATTTGTGGAGTTCTATACTGTCCTTTCTTGGAAAATATTAATAATAATAATTTACATAAAGAAATAGGTATAACAGTTTATCGTTTTATAAATGAGAACTTAAACCCTCCAACTCAAATTGAATTTGATGAAGCACAAGCCCAATTTACACAAGGAAGGATGTTTCCTGTTCAACTTTCTAATACTACTAATGCTGACTGGGATAGGGTTGAACTAAATAAGGAAGCTTTAGAATTTGATGTGGAACTTACACATAACGAAGAAAGTTTTAATAAGGAAACTATTAAAAAAAATAGTTTAGCAAAGACATCTGAAAAAAAGGAAAGTAAAATATTAAATTTAAATAATAGTTTTAGCTCTGAATTTGACAATAAAAAAAATGTAAAATTATTTAATCAAAGAATTAAATGTTCATACTTATTAAATATTAGTGAGTATTATGAGTATGTATGTATTAATAATAGTGGGTTCGAAGTTTACCAAAAAGTAGGAAAAAATAATAAGTCGGTAAATGTTAATCCAGAAAGGAATTTCTTTACTTGTTTTACAGGTAGTTTAAATGGGTATACTCCATTCCATTTATACGCACAACTTTTTTTTAAAGGTGACTTTAAAAAAACATATTTTTCATTGGAAAAACAACTAGAATACGAAAAAATAGTAGATGATAATTATTGGTTAGACTATTTAGAACCTTTATCTGTGATATACAATTGGCAGGAGATTATAGAAATATTAAACTCTAGTTATAAGTACTCTGATATATATTTATCTGAAGATGGAGTAATAAAATCCAGAAGTAAAAGTCTTGTAGATATTTTAGGTATAGATGAAAGAGATATTACTAACTCACTTCATTTATTATTAAAAACTAGAGGTTTCGAATATCCTATATTTGATATTTTAAATGACAAAAATATTACTTCAGACTTAAAAATAAACAAGTATTTAAGTCCTGAATTGATAATAAATAATTGTATAGAATTCATAAATTATGTTTTCTCTCCTTGTGGTACAGGTAAGACAACTACTTTTTTAGGAAGTCAAGAAACTAATATTAATGGAATATCTAAAAATAACAGTGTACTATTCATAGTTCCTAGAAAACTTATGGTAGAGCAACAATCTAAAAGCTGCAAAAAAAGCCATAATATTATTTCTTCTACTGGAGATGAACAATTAGGTTTCGACATTAATACAGAATACATTTCTTCAATAGGAAATAATGTAAACAAACTTTTTGATAATAAAAACAAATTAAGGTCAGTTATAACCACATATGACCAATTTGTAAATATTCCTAATTCAATAATAAATGAGTATGATTATGTAGTTTTGGATGAAGCTCACCTGTTAGCATCTGATGATTTTAGAGAAGCAATATCAGAAACTTATTTAAAATTAAAGGAGTCGCATAATAATAGAAATGTAAAGTATATTTTATTGTCAGCAACTCCTAGTATGGAGGTATTTACACTTAAAGAATATTTTAAAAATAATTTTAAAATATTAAATATTAAAAAAAACGAAGATTTAAAGCCTTGTGTTTTAATTAATGGAATAGATGGAATTTCTAAAGAGAAAAAAGGGCTTTTAATTTTTAAGCAAATTTTAAATGATATTTCAGAAAATCGAAAAGCAATTATTTTCTGTGAGAATAAAGAAAAAATAATTCACAAGATAAATGCATTCAAAAGTTATTGTGACTCAATATGTCAATCAACACCTACTATTGGAATTATAAGTGCTGATTCTAAAGAAATGAATGCATATAAACAAATTGTTAATAATGAGTATTTAGAGCCTAAAGTAACTTTTACAACCTCTGTTCTAAATGTAGGAGTAAACATCACCAAAGGTACAGAAGGAGGAGCAAGTTTTTTCTTTGATTTTAGCTCAACTGCACACCATACTTCTGCATGCAGTTTATTACAACTAATGTTTAGGAATAGAAATAAAAAAACAAAAGTTCATTGTTATGCTGAAGTTTTTAAAGTCGATGATAGAAAATTAAAAACTAATTTAGTAGATAGGTTTAATAATTTTAAAAAAAATAAATTATATGAAAATGAAAGTATCAAAAAGAGATATAAGTTTAGTGAAGTGAAATTAAAGACTCAGAATCAAGTATCTGAAACCTATATAGCAACATCAGATTTAGAGAAAAACACTAAAATAGAACAAAAATCTTTAGGTAGTTTTGTTAACTTAGCCGTTAAAAATGGGTGTTATATTGATTATACCTACAAAACGATAGAGCCTGAAAAAGGTATTAAAAGTGATAATATTATAAATTCTTTGGTTTATAATATTCTAAAACAACTTTTGGAAATTAAAACAAATAATAGAATTAAATTAATTAATTTAAGTGAATTTAACAATGAATTAATTACCCCAGAAATTTCTATTGCTAAATCGCCTAATAAACTAGAAGATGGACAAGAATTTTATGAATGCCAATATAATCCAAGTCTAAAAAGTATAGAAGAAAAAATAACACGATGTTTCAATTTCTTGAAAATTAAATACGGAAGTAGAAATAAAGTTAAAAATGTTTTAAACTTTATTTTAAATGATAAAAAAAATAAAAAGAGATTGGATAGAAAATTGATAAATTATATTGATACTCTAAAAATAATTGAAAAAGAATCTATTATTAGTAAAATATTATTATCAGAAATAGAGAGGTTAGAAGATTTTTCAAAGAAAAAAATGGAATATATTTTAGAGACTAAAATTCCTAGTAAAATTTTATCCATTCTTGATGATGAAATTACAAATACCAATCTAGAAAATATTCATCTAGATTTAGTTAAAAACAAAAACTTTAGAGAATCTTTCGAAGAGTATATAATAGGAGAAACAAATAAAACTTTTAAAGCCTTATTTCTAACTAAAGAAGAGCAAAAGAAGTTCACTTTGACAGAAAAAATGATTCTAAACATAGAAAAAGAAAAAAACATTACTGAAGAAGACTTTAGAGATATTCTCATTAAACTGAACCTTAATAATAGTATTATAGAAGAAAATATATTTGATGCTTTATCTCATAAATTATCTTTAAATTATACAGGTGTTACATTAGATAAATTCAAGGCAGAATTTAATACTTCTTTAAAAGATTATTTCAATGATGAACTCCATGAAAATGAACTATTATTATCTGAATTTATTGATGTATACAGGGATAAGTTAATAGAGTTCAAAAGTCAAACAGAAAACAAGCGTTCTAATTTTGCTTATGCAATAATAGATAATAAAACTAAAGAAGTATTTCTTGCAAAAAGTTTAAAATTATTACATTCTAAATTACTTGAAAAAGGGATTTTAGATAAAATGCTGAGCCTTGAAAGTTATGATTATACCAAGATTAATAATTTTAAGAAAAAAGAAAAAACTAATCAGTGTATGAATTTTACAGTTTATAGAAAAATTCCGCTGAATGAAATTAATGAATTGGTTTTATAATGTTATTTGGAAAGAAGAAAATTAGCTTAATCCTAAATTTTAAACTTTTATAAAATGTTTAATCTATTTTTTACAAATTATGGTTTGATAAATATTTTTAAGTATTTAAACCTAAACCTCAGACCATAATTTGTTCTATATTTTTTATTACTAAAACATAGTTTAACAGGTATTGATACTAATAGATTATATATTGTCGTTTTAATGTCATTTCTACTTTTTAAAAAGAAAATAAATGAATTAATTGTTATCATACTTTTACAAATTATGGCTTAATAAAATTATTTAAGTATTTAAACGAACCTCAGGCTATAATTTGTTAAACAACTTTCCTTACTGAATAAATATAATTAACAACAAAATCATTATACTTAATTCTAGTAAAATTCTATTCTATCTTTTTTTCCTAAGATTAAAACTACGGTTTTCAAATTATATTGATTAAACATACAATTTAATTAAGCTTGATAAAGCTATTACGAATGTGCTTCTATACCGCTCAAAATAATTATTAGAATTAGTTTTAGAATACTTTTACAAATAATAGTCTGACAAATATATTTAAGTATTTAAATCAAATCATCAGACCATAATTTGTATTTCATACTTCTCAATGTCTCCTTCTAAGTAAAATTTAAATTTTATCTATATTTGAAGAAAAGTTTTCTAAAGGAAAATGAAGTTCTGAGACGTTTTTTATCAAAAAATTATACTATGGAGCACCACTAAAATAAAAAACCTCGCAAAATCAATGACTTACGAGGTTATTTGTGGAGACGAAAGGACTCGTAACTTCATCTACTCACTCAACACTATAAGATATTGAATATCAATTATTTGAGTGTCAATATCTAAGTTTCAAACAACACCTCAAATTCGTGTTAGGTGCATATATTCCAACCAAATCGAGTTTTGAGTACTGATTTACTACAAATTTAACGCAACTGCATTGATGGTCCTAATTGAGGTATTATTTACTGTGCCGATAACAATTGAGAATGATCTTATACATGTAAGATTTTTACATCTTTTAGTTGGTGGTGTATTATCTAAGTAGATATTATTAGTTCCCCCGCGGATTCACTTATTCGTGTATCACGGTTATACCATTATATAAATTAAATGAACCATAATATGGTACAACTGTAGACCTATTCAATTTTAGACCATTCAATGGTGTAGTTTAAAAATGATATTATTTGTGCAGATAACATTTATGGACAGGATCTCACCTGCAGTGATCTGATCTCTTCAATTGTTATCCGCACAGAAACATCAGAATTGACTCTGGTAATGTGGTTCATCTATATATATTGTTCCCCCCGGGATGGGGTTCCTTCAGGTCCCACATCCCCCCTTAAATGGTGGTAAAACGATGATATTATAATGGGGGTCAATACCCTCTAAAAAATATTATGAAAAAATGAGTGAGATATTGGGAATTAATTTTCAATATCATCTAAAAAGTATTCAAAACTCTCACAAAATGATTCTTCCTCTTGCTCTTCATTTTGTATGGATATTTCCAGAATAATGTTTTCTTCTTTTAAACAGAATGAACAATCATGGAAATCACTTAGAAGATGATCATTCATACACACAAACTGAAAAAAATCTAAATGAATCCATTCCTTTAAATCTTTCGCTAATTCTAACTCAAGTAAATTTCCTTGTGGTATATTTTCATATCGGTTTTCTGTAGAATTATAAGTATACACCTCTCCAATACTTTTGTTGTTTAGTTCAATATTTACCAAAGGACCGCCTTGCCTTTTGTTATCAGAGGTAAAAGATAGGACTTCACGATTTTTTAAGAGATTAAATATTTTTATTTTTAATGTATCTTCCATTTAAGTTTTTTTTTGAAAATGTGACAACGTTTTATGTATGGAACGTATCACTAAAGATATGTACTACACAACTTGTTCTTTATTCTTTCTAATATTACCTAAACCCCAACTCCAGTATTGTAAGTCTCAACAAAGTCAACAATTCGATTTTTTAATCTCTTTGAAGTAGAAGATCTTTCCTTTAATGAAGGTCTTTTATGTAACATGTCAATCAAATCATCTCGCAGTGGTTCTTTTTCAGTAAACATGTAATCTCCGATTACCTTCTCAAGTTTGTCTTTATCTAAGTTCTCTTCTTCAACTAACTTGTTAATATATTTTACTCGTTCCTTGTTCCAGAATTTCTCAAATTCTTCAGGAATGTTGTCACTGTCTTCAATATTTGGAAGGTTGTCATCAATAAAACGTTCGATGAGTTCTCGTTTACTTCTCAGATCTGATTGACCTGTAATGATTTCAATAATTTTCTTTTTCTGCGTCTCTTGTTCCTCAATTGGACTGTTTTTGAGGGTAGAAAGGAGATTAAGGATGTAGGAGACATTGATTTCATCTCTATGGATAAGTTCTAACTCAAAGTCAATATCATTAATAATGGATACCTTTTCTTTAGAATCACCTTTATGTCTATCATAAAGGTCCAAGTACTTACTCTTGTAGTCTTCAAACTCTTGACCCTCCATTTCAGTTTCTTCCATTTCAAACTGAGTAAAGGTGTTAAGAACGTTTTTCACCCGCATTAGATCTCTGAAGAGTTTAATAAACTCGAATTGATCATCCTCACTAATTAAGTCGTTGACACTGTCAACGCTGGGGGTGAGTTTTGTTAGGTTGTTATACGCATCATTAAATCTTTCTAAATAAACCTCGTAAGGTTCCATAACAATGAGATCCTTATTGTCTAAATTAGAGAACAATCGAATTGCGTCATCAGTCTGTTTCTTTAGATTTCTGAAGGAAACTATATTTCCTTGAGATTTCAACTCCCCAAAAATCCTGTTGGTTCTCGAGTACGCCTGAATAAGACCGTGAAATTTCAAGTTTTTATCAACGTAAAGGGTGTTTAATAACTTACTGTCAAATCCAGTAAGGAACATGTTAACTACCAATAGAACATCAATCTGTTTCTCCTTTACTTTCCTTGCAATGTCATTGTAATAATTGTAGTAGGATTGACTATCCTTAGTAGTGTAATTAGTCCCAAAAGTTTTGTTGTAATCCCCAATAAAGTCCTCTAAGTAATCTCTCGAGTGTTGAGTTACATATTCAGATTCAGGTTCTGCTGCAGTAGAAAACTCTTCTCCAAAATTCCCAAGGGTGTCTTTGTCCTCTTCGTTGGATTGGTAGGAGAAAATAGTTGCAATTTTTAATTTCTTGTCATTATCTAAGTCTTTTTGTTTCTCCCTGAAGATCTTATAATATTCTACCAATACCGATACGCTGGAAACACAAAATATAGAGGTGAATTTTCTATTATGGGTTTTACGGTCATGGTTGTTAATGATATAATCAACTACACCCTCTAATCGTGCGGGAGAATTCATTACCTCTGTCTCATCAATATCTTCAACATTGATATCTACAATACTTTCCTTTTTCTTAAAGGTACTTATGTACTCTACAGAGAACTTTAAGACATTATCGTCTCTAATTGCATCAGTAATAACATACTTGTGTAGACACTTATCAAACAACATGGTGGTTGTTCGTTTTCCAAATTCATTTGACCCTGCATTTTCTTCAAAGATCGGTGTTCCTGTAAATCCGAACATCTGAGAACTTGGAAAGAATTTTCTGATCTCCTCATGGGTCTTTCCAAACTGACTACGGTGACACTCATCAAAAATAAACACCACTTTTTTATCTGCAAGACCTTCAACTCTTGATTGATACCTATTTTTGGTGATCGCAGTGTTTAGTTTCTGAATTGTGGTTATAATAAGTTTGGTATCTCCCGCCAATTGATTCGCAAGAGTGTTTGTGTTGTTTGTTCCGTCTATACTTCCCTTAGAGAAAGAATTAAACTCTTTAGTTGTTTGATAATCCAAGTCCTTTCTATCTACTACAAACACTACTTTATGGACATTAGGTAGTTGCGTAAGAATCTGTGCGGTCTTAAATGAGGTTAGTGTTTTACCACTTCCTGTAGTGTGCCAGATGTATCCAAATTTATCAGTCGATTTAACACGTTCTACGATGTTTTCTGTTGCGTAGTATTGATATGGTCGCAACACCATCAATACTCTATGAGTTTCGTTTAAAACGATGTATTTGGTAATCATTTTGGAAAGGTGACAAGGTTCCAAAAAGATGTCTGTGAATTTTGATAGTTGGGTGATGAGTTTGTTGTTTTCATCACTCCAATAGAAGGTCTGTTTAAATGACCTTTCTTTGATCGGATTGTTTGCGAAGTACTTTGTGTTTACTCCATTGGAAATCACAAAGAGTTGAATGAATTGAAAGAGTCCGTGACCAGAACCATAGGAATGTCTCTCGTAACGGTTGGTTTGATTAAACGCCTCTTTGAGTTCTAACCCTCTACGTTTGAGTTCTATTTGAACAAGGGGTAAACCATTAACTAAAATAGTTACATCATAACGGTTCTCGTATTGTCCTTTTATGGTGATTTGATTGGTTACCTGAAACTCATTCTGACACCAAAATTGTTGATTGATCAGTTCAATGGTCTTAGTCTCATTCTTATCGTTGATGTAAGGAACACGATCTCTTAAAGTCTTAGACCTTTCAAAGATATTTCCTTTACTGATGTAGTTTAGAATCTGTTTGAACTCGTTATCATTGAACTTAGTTTTATTATGTTTCTCCAATTGAGATTTTAAATTCAACACCAAATCCCCCTCGTCTTTAATTGAGACAGGAGAATACCCTAAACCTACTAATTGGTCTACTAAGTTATTTTCTAATATGAGTTCAGGTTGTTTAGTCATCTACACAAACATTTTTTGAAGGAGACCTTTTTTCCAAGTCTTTGATTTTTCGATTTGGGTTTCTAACAATTCTATTTGATTTCCAATAGTTGATAAGAAACTTGATATAGTTTTCTGTTCATTTATAGAAGGTATTAAAATATGAAAACTGTCAATCTCTCTTTTTTGAATATTAGGTAATCCTGAACCTACTCTTAAATTCATGATTGATGATTCTCTAAATTTCAGATATTCAAATAAATAAACCTTTTGTAAATAATTTTGAATTTCTAAAAGAGAGTAACAATGACCCCCACACCAAAAATTGGTTTTAATATAATTTACGTATCCACAAGAATTTCCACCTTCACTTATTGTTATTGTATCTGCAACCGTATTCCATTCATCAGTATATCCTGAAGGATTTATACCTCCATTAATCGCAGGATATTCACCTGTATCGATTAACTCAGACTTATTTAACTGTTTACCTTTTTGAATTTTACAAACCTCACCCAACCTCTTCTCCTCCCAATCAGGAAAGTCGTTACCACTGTCGTCTTTGAATCGAATCTCTTGGTTGAAGATCTTTTTCATCACACCCTTCTTGTAGGTTTCCAAACGGGTCTTTTTCTTCTCTAAAAGTTCAATTCGTTTGTCTACCGCAGTCAAGAAGTCTGCAATTTTTTGTTGTTCAGGGAGGGAGGGGATATCAAATGTAATTTTTTTTAAATCTGAAGAATTAATTGCAGGATAATTTGAACCTGTGCTTCTAAGAAGAACTCTATTAACAAATTTTTCAGTGTGAAGTAATTGGTACAAAAAAGAGTTGTTTTGTTTCGATCTTAATTGCGCATAACCTGTTGATGCTACATAATCACCTTCCAAATCAAATAAGTAATTATTCTTTTGATAAGGTCTTACTGTTTGATAAATTATGTCACCGCTTTCAAGTAATCTTTGTGCTCGACTTGGAGAACCATCCTTTAGAATTTTATTTTGAAATAATAATTTTCCACTATTAACAGATTCTAAATCAATATAAACAAAACTATTTGGTAACTCCGTAGATCGAGGATTGACCTCACAAACGTTTTGTAAAACTGTTTTGTCCCAATTTTTATCAAATTCAGGAAATCGTAATCCCGGTATGTTCTTAACCTCACTCATATTAAAATGGTGTTGAGATGTTAAGTTCTTTACAGAACAATTGAATGGTTTCATTCGTTTCAGACAGGTCCTTTTCCAATAATTGAATCTCTTCTGAGACCTGTTCTAAGTCCACATCTTCTTCTTCCTCAAAAGTGTCTACATATCGAGGGATATTAAGGTTGTAATCGTTCTCTTCAATTTCTTGAAGGGTAACTACAGAACTGTATTTATCAATCGATTCACGGTTACGGTAGGATTCAACTATCAATTCTACATCTTCATTTCTTAATACGTTTTGGTTTCCTTCTTTGATAAAGTGATCATCTCCACTCGCATCTATAAAGACAATGTTGTCGTCTTGTTCTCTACATTTTTTTAAAACAAGGATACAAGTAGGAATACTCGTTCCAAAGAAGATGTTTGAAGGTAATCCAATTACTGCATCCAAATAGTTTAAATCGTTGATTAGATACTTTCTTATGACTTCTTCACTTGATCCTCTAAATAATACTCCGTGCGGTAAAACGCACGCCATAGTTCCGTTGTCTGCTAACTGATAGACCATGTGTTGAACGAACGCAAAGTCCGCTTTAGATTTTGGTGCGAGTCTACCATATTGAGAGAATCTTTCATCTGATGCGTATAATGGGTTTGCATCACTCTTCCAGTTTAAGGAAAAAGGTGGATTTGCAACAATACCCTCAAATCGTTTATCAAGGTGTTGCGGTTCCTCTAAAGTATCCTCTTGACGAATATCAAAATCACGGTAATGAACATCGTGAAGAATCATATTCATTCGTGCAAGGTTAAAGGTAGTTCTATTGAGTTCTTGTCCGTAAAATTCACCAACTTCTACTTCTCTTGCAACACGAAGTAATAACGATCCTGAACCACAGGTTGGATCGTATACACTCTTGAGTTTAGTTTTACCAGTGGTAATAATTTTGGATAGAATCTTTGATACCTGTTGAGGGGTATAGAATTCTCCCGCAGACTTTCCAGCACCTGATGCAAACTTCGCAATAAGATACTCGTACGCGTCACCTATTACATCACTCTCTACTTCATCCAATCTAAAGTCAATTTCATCTAAGTAGGTAAGAATGTTGACAATGATCTCATTTCGTGCGTTGGGAGTTCTTCCCAACTTAGTTGAGTTGAGATCCAAATCTTCAAACAGTGCGTTGAAGTCATCTTCACTTTCAGTACCTGAAGTAGATTGTTCAATGTGATTGAGAACA
Organism: Tenacibaculum sp. MAR_2010_89; assembly: GCF_900105985.1. Lineage (NCBI taxonomy): Bacteria > Pseudomonadati > Bacteroidota > Flavobacteriia > Flavobacteriales > Flavobacteriaceae > Tenacibaculum > Tenacibaculum sp. MAR_2010_89. Next base: position 335,954 of record NZ_FNUB01000004.1, read on the forward strand.
GATTGAAGATCATCTAAAATATAGGAATTGGTGTTCCCTCTTTTGGTAATTGAAGAGAAGAGTTCCTCTGGTTTTAAAAAGTACCCTATTGAAATAAGACTTTCCTCTTGAATTGCATCCAGAGTTTCTTGATCTTTTACCAGTTCAAAATCAGTTACAGATTCTCCCTGTAGTAGTCCATCTGCGTACAAATGTTGTTTCTCACTAAGGTACTTGTAAAAGATAAATCCAAGAATGTAGTCGCGGTAGTCATCGGGATCTACTTTTCCTCTTAGGAGGTTTGCAATCCCCCACAATTGCGCATCAAGTTGACGTCTCTGTTCTTCTGACATAGATTTTTATAATTTATTACCCGATTTTGTTATTGATTAACTGGTCGGGAGTTACTTCTAAAATTTTTGAAATTTCAAATAGAGTGCGAATAGAGGGTTGAGATTTTTGGTTACACCAATAATTGATGGTAACAACGGACACTCCCATTAGATCAGATAATTTCTTCTGAGAAATTTCTTTTTCTTCCAAAACGGATTTAATTCTATTGTACTGCATTCTCATTTGAGTTTTAACAAATATAAAAAAATTAAGGGAATTCTAATATAAGTTTTCCCTTAATTTACTGTTGTTAATTTCAACTATCTCCTTAATATTATTTTCAACTTTGTTCCAAATGTGATCTGGTACTTTTTTACGACTTTCTATAATCTCCTCCTCGGTAGTAATTGATAATAGTTGAGGATATCCTGGATACTTTTTTTGAATAATATCCTTCAACTTTTTTGTTTTACTATATCTCCAATTGTCAAATACCTTTTGTTGATATTCATTTACCACTTCAGTTTCAACAATTACATCTTTACAATTTTCAGTATTCAATTCACGATTACCGGTTGTCTTTATACTATTGTCTATTTCCCTTTTACTGTTATCAATTTCCACTTTACTGTTATCGGGTTTTTTGGGTTTCTCTTTAAACCCATCGGTTTTGTATAGGTTTTCAATAAACCCATTGGGTTTTTCAGTTTCTGCTGCTTCTTTTTTAGGTCTACCACCTTTTTTCCCATTTTCTCGATTTCTCTCAATCGTTTTTTGATATTTTAAATTGTTTACCTCCAACCCAGGTAGGACACCGTTCCATAAAAGTTTGTCATATTTTGATTCTAAAACTACTTCACCACCATCATGGTAAGAGAGTAAATTGTTAATGAATTTTCTGAGTTCGGAATCATCAAGAATATCGATTTGAGTCTTCCATGATTGATAGAATAAGAATGATTTTTTATTTTCTTTCATAATTTAAAAAATGAATCCTCAATCGAAAAAGTGAACCTTACAACACTTAATCAAATGAGGATTTTTTTAGTTTATATTATTTGATTGTAAGGTTTATATAATGGATACACAATTAAATTTTAAGAATCAACCCCTTTTGGTGTATTGCAATGTATTTATTGTAAAATACTTATTAACATGAGAGAATCACTTGATAGAAAACTCGTCGTCCGTATCACGGAAGATCAATATCGTAGACTTCAACTCAACATCGTTGA